>NZ_JCBANN010000021.1:0-75074 GCF_059761975.1 Achromobacter sp. 46006 | reverse complement strand
CCGCACGCGCCACCGCCTGGAGCGGCCATGTACCTGGAATTGCGCGGGATCCGCAAGACCTTCGACGGCGCGGTGGCGCTGGAAGGCATCGACCTGTCGGTGGGCGAGCATGAATTCGTCTGCCTGCTGGGGCCCAGCGGCTGCGGCAAGACAACCCTGCTGCGCATCGTCGCCGGACTATTGCCGTTCGACAGCGGCACCATCACGCTGGGCGGACGCGACCTGTCGCCGCTGCCGGCGCGCAAGCGCGGCTTCGGCATCGTGTTCCAGTCGTATTCGCTGTTTCCCAACATGACCCTGGCCGAGAACGTCGGCTACGGCTTGCGCATCCGTGGCGAGAGCCGCGAGCGCATCGACGCGCGGGTGCGTGAATTGCTGGCGCTGATCAAGCTGCCGGATTATGCACAGCGTTATCCCCATCAGTTGTCCGGCGGACAGCAGCAGCGCGTGGCGTTGGCGCGCGCGCTGGCGGTGGACCCTGCCCTGATCCTGCTCGATGAACCCCTATCGGCGTTGGATGCGCGCGTGCGCACGGACATGCGCGCCGAGATCCACGAGGTGCAGCGCCGCCTGCGGATCCCGACCATCATGGTGACGCACGACCAGGAGGAAGCGCTGACGCTGGCCGACAAGATCGTGTGCATGAATGACGGCCGCGTCGAGCAGGTGGGCTCGCCTTCCGATCTGTATCTGCGGCCGAGCACACGCTTTGTCGCCAACTTCGTCGGCCTGAGCAACCTGTTGCCGACCGATTGGGTGCGCGAGGCCATGCCGGCGCTGCTGGCGACCCGGCCCGATGGCGCCAGCGAACGCTTCGAGGCCTGCCTGCGGCCGGAAAGCCTGCGCATTGCCGCCGATGAACGCGGACCGGGCCGGGTGCGCGAGATGACCTTCATGGGCAACCTGACGCGCGTGCGGGTGGACTGGCTGGGCCGCGAGCTGCTGGTGGAACAGCAGGGCGCGGCGGGCTTGTCGCAGGGCGCGCCGGTGCGCCTGGATATGGCGCCGGGCCAATGCGCCTGGGTCCGCGTATGACGGCGTCCGCCCCACCGGCAAGCGCGGGAGCCACGGCATGAACACGACTCGTCTCGGCGCCACCGCCTCGCCTCGCGCCCACCGCGCGCCGGCATCGTTGGACCGTCTGCTGCTATGGACCTGCGTCGGCATTCCGATGGCCGGTCTGGCGCTGTTTTTCCTCTATCCGCTGGCCACCGTCGGCTGGCGCAGCCTGGTGCAAAAGGACGGCGCCATCGGCCTGGGCAACTATGCCGACGTGTTCGCCACACGCGGTATCCTGACCGCTACGGCCAACAGCCTGGTCATGAGCGCGGCCGCCACCGCGATCAGCCTGCTGCTGGGCTTTGCCATCGCCTTCGGGCTGGACCGCAGCCGCATGCGCGGCAAAGCGTTCGTCAAGCTGGCGCTGGTACTGCCGCTGCTGGCGCCGTCGCTGGTACAGGGGTTGGGACTGATCTTCATCCTCGGCCGCAATGGCCTGGTGCACCGCTGGACTGGGTGGGAACTCGACATCTATGGCTTCTGGGGGCTTCTGATCTCCAACGTGTTCTATGCCCTGCCGCAGGCCGTGCTGATCCTGCAGGCGGCGTTGCGCAACACCGATGCGCGCTACTACGACGCAGCCGAAGTGATGGGCGCGTCCGGCGCGCGGCAGTTCTTCGACATCACACTGCCCAACTGCAAGTTCGGCCTGTTGAGCGCGGGGTTTGTGGTGTTCGTGATCACCATCACCGACTTCGGCAATGCCGCGGTGATCGGCGGCAACTACCGCGTGCTGGCCACCGAGATCTACAGCCAGGTTTCGGGCCAGATGAATTTCGGCATGGGTTCGGTAGTGGGCATCCTGCTGCTGCTGCCGTCGCTGATCTCGCTGCAGATCGAGCGCGTGGCCTCGCAGCGCCAGTTCGGCGCCGCCTCGCCCAGCGGGCTGCGCGTCACGCCGCAACCGGCGCGCGGCCGGGATCTGGCGTTCACGGCCGGCGTACTGCTGTGCGCCAGCACCATCGTGGCGACGGTGGCCACGGTGGTTTTCGCCAGCTTCATGCGGCTGTGGCCGTACCGCATGGAGTGGACTTTGAAGCACTACGACATCACCGTCAGCGGGGGTTATGCGCCGTTGTGGACCTCGCTGTACCTGTCACTTGCGGCCGCGGCCGGCGGGGTGCTGCTGCTGTTCTTCCTGACCTTCGGCGTGTGCCGCATCCCGCGCGCCTGGGCCAAGCTGGTGTACCTGGTGTCGGTGCTGCCGGTGGGCGTGCCGGGACTGGTGCTGGGGCTGTCGTATATCTTCGCCTTCAACTCGCCCGCCAATCCGCTCTACGCGCTGTATGGCAGCGCCGCGCTGATCGCGCTGTGCAACTTCTACCACTATCACACGCAGGGCTTCCTGACGATGATGACCGGCATGCGCGCCGTGCCGCAGGCGCTGGAGGAGGCGGTGAACTGCCTGGGCGGCGGCACGCTGCACGTGTTGCGCGATGCGGTGCTGCCGCAAATTGCCGCGACGGTGCTGGGGGTGTTCTTTTTCCTGTTCATGCGCTCCATGGTGACGCTCTCGGCCGTGATCTTCCTGGTGACGCCGTCAGTCAGCGTGGCGCCGGTTTCCGTCTTGCGGCTGGACGAAGCCGGTTTCGTTTCGCAGGCGGCGGCCTATTCGACGCTTATCATGCTGGTCGTGGGTGGCTCGTTGCTGGCGATGCGCGCGTTGGTTGCGTTGCCGGCGCGGCGCCGCAAATAGATTAGGAAGCATCCGATATGTGGCAAGAAGAGCGGTATCAGAGAATCCGCGCCCTGCTGTCTTCGCTGCAGCAGGTATCGACCGACCGTATCGTCGGCGAATTGGGGGTGTCGCGGGAGACCGTCCGGCGCGATCTGCTGGAACTGGAGGCGATGGGCGAATTGCGCCGCGTGCATGGCGGCGCGGTGCCGGTGCACAGCGAGCCGCCGATCACCGAGCGCGTGCACACTCGCGTCAAGTACAAGCGCGCCATCGCGCGCGCCGCCGCCGGCCTGGTGACGAGCGGCCAGACGCTGTTCCTGGACGCCGGCAGCACCACCAGCATGCTGGCGGACGAGCTGGCCAAGCTGAGCGGCCTGACGCTCATCACCAATTCGTTCGACGTGGCCCTCAAGGTCGGCGCCGCCGGTAGCGGCGCCAATGAACTCATCATGCTGGGTGGATCGGTGGGCGGGCCGGTGTGCGCCACCGCCGGCGACATCACCATCGCCGAAATCCACCGCTACCGCGCCGACGTGGCGCTGCTGTCGCCGGTGGGCGTGGATGCCGAATGCGGCGCCACCAGCTACGACCTGCGCGAAGCCGAGGTGGCGCGCGCCATGGCGGCCAACGCCAAGCAGCGCATCCTGCTGGCCGACTTCAGCAAGATCGGCCTGTGCAGCCGGGTGTCGTACTGCGAGGTCAATCGCATCGACCACCTCATCACCAACACCCACGCGCAAAAACAGCCTGCCTTCGCGGCCCTGGCGGCCGCGGTCGGCAAGATGCTGGTGGTGTAGCGGCGCGTCAGTCCACCGACACGCCCGCGACCTTCACCATGTCGGCCCAGTAGATGGTGTCCTGCCGCAGCCGCTTGCCGAACGCGTCGGGCGCGCTGCCCACGGGCTGGCTGCCGCCGGCCTGGATCTTGGCGATCACGTTGGGCGACTTCATTGCCTGCGCCACGGCCTGCGCCAGATAGGCAATACGCTCGGGCGGCGTGCCGGCCGGCGCGAACAGGCCATACCAATCGTCGGCCGCGATGCCGTCCATGCCGGACTGGCCGAGCGTGGGCGCGCCTTTGAAGATGCCGATGCCGTTCTCGTGGCTCAGCGCCAGCACGCGCAGCTTGCCGGCCGCCACCATGGGTTCGGCCGAGGCCGGCGAGGTGATCAGCATGTCCACGGTGCCGCCCATCAGGTCGGTAATGGCGGGCGCGGCGCCCCGATAGGGCACATGCACCAGCTTGACGTCGGCCTTCTGCGACAGCAGCGCGCCCATCAGGTGACTCATGGTGCCATTGCCGGGCGTGGCATAGGTGATGACGCCAGGCTGCTTGCGCGCGGCATCCAGATAGTCACCGAGCGATTTGTAGGCGCTTTCGCTGCGCGCCACCAGCACCAGCGGCGCCGAGGTGATCTGCGAGATCGGCACGAAGTCCTTGAGCGGATCGAAGCCGACGTTCTTGTACAGGCGCGGGTTGACCGCCATGACACTGGTCTGCGACATCACCAGCGTGTACCCGTCGGGTTTGGCGCGTGAAACCTGCGACGTGCCCACGCTGCCGCCGGCGCCGGAGCGGTTTTCCACTACCACGCTCTGGCCAATGATGGCGCCGAGCTCCTGCGCGATCAGGCGCGCCACGCCGTCGTTGCCGCCCCCGGGCGGAAACGGCGAAACCACCGTAACGGCCTGCTTGGGATAGTCGGCCAGGGGCGCGGGCGCCTGGGCGTGGGCACTCAACCCCCACGCCAGGCAGGCCAGGGCGGCGGCGGTCTTGCAAGCATGTTGCACGAGGTACTTGTTCATCGGTATTTCCCCTTGTGGTTGGCGGCCGGATGCTCGGCCGTCCATTGCATTCCGGTTCGTCATGAACCGTCCGCGCCCCGCCGGCAAAGCGGCGGGGCGTGCTGATCGGATGAAACGTTTCACACGGTCGCCGCGGCGGCCGCGATACCTTGGTCAGCCCGCCGGGAAGCGATAGGCGGCGCGCTCGCGCGCGTCGATCTGCCTGACCAGATTGGTTTCCCAGGCCAGGTACTGGCGCGCCGCGGCCTTGTTGCCGTCGTGGCGGTCGTGCACGAAAAACAGGTAGTCGATGCAATCCCGGTCGGCAGGCTCATCGGGAGTGGCGACCAGCGTCAGGCCGGCGGCCGACCAACTGGCTGGCGTGCCCAGGTTGGCCGCGACGTCACGCGCGCCCAGCGCACGCAGGTCGGCCCCGGCCCAGGCGGCAACGGCGCGATCGTCGGCCAGCAGCACCAGCGGCCGCGACGGATCCAGCGCCAGGCCGGCAAAGCGCGGCCGGATCGACCATTGCGCCCCCGCGATATGCCGCGCACGGTAGCGCATGCTGGAACGGATATCGATCAACCGCGCGCCCTGGGCCAGCGCCGCGGCCAGCGCGGTATCGTCCAGCAGCCTCAGCGGCGGCTCGGCCGGCGGCTCGGCGGGCGCCGGGAGGTCGGCGGCCAGGCCATCCTTGAGCACGCTCGCGTCCCAGCCCATCTGGCGCAGCCAGCTGGCCACCACCGGCGCGCGCACCCCTTCGCCATCGAACACCACGATACGGGCGCCGCGCACGGCCAGGTATTGGTCGGTGGCCTGGATCAACTGCCCCCCCGGGGTGTGCTGGGCGCCGGGCAACGAGCCTTGCGCATATTCTTCGGCACTGCGCACGTCGCACAGAAAGGTGCTGCGGGCCGGGTCGTCCAGCCATGCCCGCACCTGGGCCGCATCCACCAGGGGCACGCCGTGACGTTCGGCCAGGTTGGCGGAGCGTTGTGCCAGCGCGGGCAGATCCTGTACCGCGATGGCCTCGTCGTAGCGGCGGCTGGCGCCGTGGTCGAGCCTGAAGTCCGCCAGGTACCAGCCCTGGGTGCCGTTCTCCAGCGCGTAGACCGGGTTTGGCACGCCCAGGTTGATCAGCGTCTGCGCGCCAATGATGCTGCGCGTGCGGCCGGCGCAGTTGACCACGATAGTGGTATTCGGATCACGCGCCAGAGTGTGGGCGCGCAACGCCAATTCCCCATTCGGACAGCAGATGCCGCCGGGAATGCTCATCTTCTGGTACTCGGCAAAGGGCCTGCCGTCGAGCACGATGAGGTCGTCGCCGCGGCGCTGGCGCTCGGCCAGTTCGGCCGCGCCGATACGCGGTGTATGGAACACTTCTTCGGCCAGTTCGCCGAAAGTCTTGCTGGGTACGTTGACGCCGGCAAATGTGGCATAGCCATCGCGCTGCCATTGCCCGATGCCGCCGGCCAGGCGATAGACGCGCGTATAGCCCAGCGCGCGCAAGGCCGTGGCCGCGCGCATGGCAACGTCATCATCGGCGCCGGCGTCATACACAACCAGGCGCACATCGCGGCGCGGCGCCAGCCGCGAGATGTCGGCTTCCAGCCGGCTGAAGGGCATCGGCGCCGCGTAGAACAGATGGGACTCGCCATACTGGCCATGCTCGCGCACATCCAGCAGCGCGATCTCGCCGTCATCGTGCAACCACTCCTTGAGCGTGTGCGAGTCGATATCGGCCAGGGTCGGAACGGAGGGGGAATGCATCATCAAATCCGCAGGGAGTCGGGAGAGTGGGAATGCGGCGCTTGCGCGTCCGCGCGTAGCGCGCCGAATGCCTGGTCGAGGTCGGCAATCAGGTCGTCGGGGTCTTCCAGGCCGATATGCAGGCGCAGCATCGCGCCGCGCGGGCCAATGGCGGGCAACGACCGCGCGTTGGCCAAATTCACCGGGATCACCAGGCTTTCGAAGCCGCCCCAGGATGCGCCAATGCCGAACAGGCGCAGGCGGTCGATGAGGGCTTCCATGGCGGCATCGCTGATGCCGGCGGCGAACTCCAGCGTCAACAAGCCGTTGGTGCCGGAGCATTCACGCCGCCAGACCGCGTGCGCAGGGTCTCCAGGCAAGGCCGGACACAGCACGCGCGCCACTTCCGCCCTGCCCTGCAGCCACTGCGCCACGCGCAATGCGCTGCGGGCATGTTGCGCCAGGCGCAGCGGCAGCGAACGCATGCCGCGCAGCACCAGATAGGCATCATCGGCGCCGACAGTCTGGCCGAAATCGATGCTGGCTCGTTCCAGCGCGCGCCAGGCGCGCGCATGGGTCACGACCGCGCCCATCATCACGTCGGCGTGGCCGCCCAGGTATTTGGTGGCGGCGAGAATCGAGATGTCCGCGCCCAGCGCCAATGGCTGGCAAAGCAAGCCGGACGCCCAGGTGTTGTCCACAGCCAGCCAGCAATCATGGCGTTGCGCCAACTCAGCCAGCTGCCGCAGATCCGGCATTTCGTAGGTGAGCGAACCCGGCGACTCGGCATAGATCATGCGCGTATTGGGACGCAGCAGCTGCGCCAGGCCGGCGCCGTCCGGGGGATAGAAAGTGAATTCAATGCCCAGCCGCGACAGGTGCTCGGCGCAGAAGCGGCGCACCGGTTCGTAGACCGCATCGGTCACCAGCACATGGTCACCGCAGCGCAGATAGGCCAGCAGCACGGTGGCGATGGCGGCCTGCCCGGTTGGGTACAACTGCGCGCGATGGCCCTGCTCCAGCTCGACCAGCGCGTCCTCCAGCGCGTGCGTGCTGTCGGTGCCGCGCGCGCCATACGACGGCAGCCTTTCCTGTTCGCGGCGGGCGCGGGTGTCACGCCAGGCCGCGACGCTGTCGAACACATAAGTGCTGGCGCGCGTGACCGGGGTGTTGACCCAGCCGGCATGGGGACGCCCGGCGCGCAGCAGGCGCGTCGCGGGCCGCAGGGGCTTGTTCATGGCGGTCAGCGACGGGTCTGCACGCCGATCGGCATGACCTTGCAGGTGCCGGCGGCCAGGTCGAAGGCCAGCCGTTCGTCCAGCGTTTCGAGCGCGCGGCCATACATGTGCAGGTGGCGGATGACGCTGTCGCCCTGGATCTCGACCGCGTGGATGTCGTCGGGCATGAGCGCGATGCCGGCGCCCGGCCCGACCACCACGGTGCCGGTCTGCTTCAGGTGGCCCACGCCGGGCACCGAGCCGTCGTCGGTGCGATCGTAGACGTAGTTGTATTCCACGCCTTCCACCGCCGCGATACAGGCCCAGGTAGTGTGGTTGTGCGGCACGATCTGCTTGCCGGGCCGCATCACGTTCAGGTAGAGCGCGTAGCTTTTGTCGGCGTCTTCGCTGATCAGGTAGCGCGCCTGGCGCTCGCCGTCTTCCGGCGCGGGGTAGCGCTCCTGGTTCCACCAGTCGGTGTGCCCCGCCAGGCCGATGAGTTCGTCCAGCACTGCCTTCAGGCTGTCGCGGTTCAGACCCTTATTTCCTAAAGTATTTTTAATATTTCCGACGGCACTGTCGATGCCATGCTGGTTGGGATGCGGGGTGCTCACGGTGACTTTCTCGCTTGTTTCATGGACTATTGCGGTCACTTTATCGTCAGCCGCCCGCGCCAACAATTTAAATTGCCTTAATATTCCATAAGCATCTCTAATGGTTTCTTGCTGATATCCCCTGTTCCCCATGCGCAATCTCGATCTGGACCTGCTGCGTACGCTGACCGCGATCGCGCGCTACGAGACCTTTTCCGCGGCCGCCAACCGGCTGCACAAGACCCAGTCGGCCGTGACGCAGCAGATGCAACGCCTGGAAGCGACCCTGGGCCTGCCGCTGTTCGAGAAGCAAGGCCGCAACAAGACCCTTTCCAACCACGGCAGGCGACTGGTGGAGTATGCGCGCCACATGCTGGCCATCAACGACGAGGCGCTGCGCGCGCTGCAGGACGGTCCTCTGGAGGGCGATCTGCGGCTGGGCGCGCCGCTCGATGTGGCCGACACCATTCTGCCAACGCTGCTGACCCACATCGCTCGCTCGGCGCCGCGCGTGAAGCTGGAGATCCGCACCGACCGCAGCCCTTTCCTGATGGATGCGCTGCGCGCGGGCGAACTGGACCTGACGATCTCGACGCGCTTCGACCAGGACTTCGAAGGCGTGGCATTGCGCACCTCACCCACGGTGTGGCTGGCCTCGGCCGACTATGTGCATGACATGAATGCGCCGGTTCCGCTGGTGCTGGCCGACGAACCCAGCATCTTTCGCCGGCTGGCATTGACCGCGCTGGAGCAGGCGCAGGTACGCTGGCACACCAACTACGTCGCGCCGAACCTGGTGGGTATCAAGGCGGCACTGCGGGCGGGCTTGGGCGTGACGGCGCGCAGCGTCGAACTACTGGCGCCGGAGATGCGAGTGCTGGGCGAAAAGGAAGGGTTGCCGCCCTTGCCGGACGTGACGTACTTCCTGTGGATCCGGCGTGACCTGATCAATCCGCTGACGCGGCAGGTCTATGACATGCTGCGCACCAGCCTGGGGCTGGCGCATGGCGCGCAAGCGCCGCTCGACCCATAGCGCCGGCGCGCATTCAAGGGGCTGCCCTTGAGTGCGCGCGGCATTTCAATAGCGATCGAAGCAGCGCTGCAAGGCCGCGGTGTCGCGGGTGACGCACAGCGCCAGCATCAACAGGACGCGGGCTTTCTGCGGGTTCAGGTCGGCGGCGGCGACAAAGCCGAGCGTCGCGTCGTCGAGTTCGACGTCACGCGCGACGTAACCACTGCCGGTCCGGCTGGAACGCACCACCGCGACGCCAGCGGCCGCGGCGCGCGTCAAACCAGCGACAGCGAGGTCGGTGGCGTTGCCATCGCCGACCCCGGCCAACACGATACCGTCGGCCTGGCGCGCGATGAAGTCGATGACATCGTCCTGCAGGTTGGCGTGCGCGTAGACCACGTCCACGCGCGGCCAGCCGGCCTTTTCCAGCAATGCGAGTGAAAACTCGCTTTGTGTCGTGTGGACAGTGGTGTTGCGCGAATAGAAGCAGGGCGTGCCGCCATGCATCACGCCGGCGCGTCCCCGGTTGGGCGAGGCAAAGGCATTGATGCCGGCGCTGGCGATCTTCTGGACTTCCCGCGCGTAGTGCACGTCTTCGTTCATGACCACCAGGGGGCCACGTCCGCGCGCGTCGGGATGGCGCGCCAGCGCCACCGCGTTGTAGAGGTTGGCGGGGCCTTCGGCGCCGAGCGCGGTGGCCGGCCGCATCGCGCCGACCAGCACCACGGGTTTGTCATGGCGGATAACCAGGCTGAGAAAGTAAGCGGTTTCCTCGAGCGTGTCGGTGCCGTGCGTGATGACGATGCCGGCCACGGACGGATCCGCGCACAGGGCATCGACGCGTTCGGCCAGCGTGCGCCAGACGGCATGCGTCATGTTCTGGCTGCCGACGTTGGCGACCTGCTCGGCGCGAATCTCCGCCAGGCCTGCCAGTTGCGGCACCGCGGCCAGCAGGTCTCCCACCGAGAACGAGCCGGCCCTGTAGCCGGCGGATGTGGCATCGGCCTGGGCGCCGGCGATCGTGCCACCGGTGGCCAGCACCGCGATGACGGGCAGCGCCTGCTCAGGCATCGACCACCCCGGACAGGCCTTGGCGCTCGAGCAGCGAATTCAGGTGTTCCCAGCCGTGGAAGTCGATGACGATCTGGCCTTTTTCCTTGGCCCCGACCTTCAACGCCACACGCGTGCCAAGGTGATCGGATAGCGCTTCTTCCAGGCGCGTCAGGTCGCGCGAGGCCCCATTGGCCTTCTTCTTGGGAGACGCCGCGCTCTCGGCTTCCTTGGCGGTCTTGGCGACAAGTTTCTCGGCTTCGCGCACCGACAGGCGGCGCGCGATGATCTGGTTGGCCAACTGGATCTGCGTGGCCGCATCCACCGCCAGCAGCGCGCGCGCATGGCCCATGTCGACATCGCCGGCCAGCAGCATGGTCTGCACCGCCGACGCCAGGTTCAACAGGCGCAGCAGGTTGCTGGTGGCCGAACGCGAGCGGCCAATGGCCTGCGCGGCCTGCTCGTGGGTCAGGCCGAATTCGTCCAACAGGCGGCGCACGCCGTGCGCCTCTTCGAGCGGATTGAGATCTTCGCGCTGGATGTTCTCGATCAACGCCATGACGGCCGCATTTTCGTCGGCGACTTCGCGCACCAGCACCGGCACTTCCTTCAATCCGGCCAACTGCGCCGCGCGGAAACGGCGTTCGCCCGCGATGATCTCGTAATGGCCGGGCGCGTCGCCGAGGGCGCGCACAAGAATGGGCTGCATGATGCCTTGCGTGCGGATCGACTCGGCCAGCTCGCCCAACGCGCCCTCGTCCATGCGGGTGCGCGGCTGGTACTTGCCAGCCCGCATCTTCGAAACAGGCAAGGTGGACGGCAGACCCTCGGGCTTGGCCGGGGCCTTGCCGATGTTGTCGATGGCGGGCGCGTCGGCGCCCAGCAAGGCGTCAAGTCCGCGACCCAATCCCTTGGGTTTCTTGGTGGCCATAGTTAAATCCTCTTTCCTTCTGTTTTTGGCATCCCGAACCGGGCTCAGGCGGCCGCCTGCTCGGCGGGCAGGCGGTACCAATACGCGTAACAGTCTTTGAAACCGTAACGGCCATATAAAGCGCGCGCGGCGGTGTTTTGAGGCTCCACCTGCAGGTAGGCCGTGGTGGCGCCGTCTTCGACGCACAACGCCAGCAGATGGTCGACCAGCATCGCGGCATGCCCCTTGCGCCGCTGCGCCGGGTCCGTCACCACGTCGAACAGGCCTGCCAGGTCGCCGTCGCGCACGGCCATGCCACCCGCCACGCAGGCACCGGCGGCATCGAAGGCCAGTACCGGCAGGATATCCACAGCGAGCCCTTCCAGCCGTGCCTGGTGTTCGGCAATATGCTCGGGACGGGATGCGCGCATGCGTCCGACCGCCGCCGCGAAACGGGCAGCGTCCACTGTCCTGAAAAGCAGATCGCCCCTGGCGGACGGCCGTAGGGCGAGCGGCATGCTCATGACTCGGGTCTCTTCGGTAAGGAGGTAGCCCCGGGAGGCGAGTTCGGCGTCCAGGGCGAAATCGGGGCCGATGGAGGTCAGGCGCAACACCATGGGCAAGCCATGGCGCGCGTACAACGTTGAACAATACGCCAGCCGCTCATCAAGCGGACGTGTGGATAACCCCAGCACGTTGATGCTGCGTACCCGTTTGGCCAACGATGGCGCGAACCGCACCAGCCAGCCATCATAAAGCACCTGCGCGCGCACCGCCGTGGCATTGAGCGCGGCCTCTTCCAGTCGCACGCGCAGCGCGTCCCGCACGTCGGCGGACGGCGTACGCAGGCGGCTCGGGTTCGGGGACAGGCGCGTTACGGCGGACATGCGGCGGGCTTATTGGTTGAGTTCGCGGACGCGTTCGATCATTTCGGCGCCAAACGAGATATACGCCTGGGCGCCACGCGACGACCGGTCGTAGATCACGCCGGGCATGCCGTAGCTGGGCGCTTCGGCCAGGCGCACGTTACGCGGCACGACCGTCTTGAAGACCTTGTCGCCGAAGTGCGATTCGAGCTGCGCCGACACTTGCTGTTGCAGCGTCATGCGCGGATCGAACATCACGCGCAGCAAGCCGATGACGCGCAGGTCGTCATTGATATTGCGATGCACACGCTTGATGGTATTGACCAGGTCCGACAATCCTTCAAGCGCGAAGTACTCGCACTGCATGGGAATGATGACCCCGTGCGCCGCGGCCAAGCCGTTCAAGGTCAGCAGCGACAGCGTGGGCGGGCAGTCGATCAGCACGAAATCGTATTGGCTGCCGACGGTGTCGATGGCGGCCTTTAGCTGACGTTCGCGCTCATCCATCTGCACCAGGTCGATTTCGGCGCCGGAAAGCTCGCGGTTGGCGGGCAGCACGTCGTAGCCACCCGATTCCGAACGCACGCGGGCCTGTTCGATGGTGGCTTCGCCGATCAGCACCTGGTACAGGTTCGACTCGAGCGAATTCTTGTCGATGCCGCTGCCCATGGTGGCGTTGCCTTGTGGGTCCAGATCCACCAGCAGCACGCGTTGCTTGTGCGTGGCCAGCCCGGCCGCCAGGTTGATGGCGGTGGTCGTCTTGCCGACGCCGCCCTTCTGGTTGGCGATGCAGAAAACGCGGGCGGTCGAGCTGGGGGGTAAGTTCTTCATAGGGTTCCTTGACTGCGGCGCATCCAGATCAGGCAGCGTTCCGCTTGCAGCTCCGGTACCTGGAGCGGCTGAATATGGTCGACCTGCCATTCCCCACGCGCGTGCAGCGCCTGGATCTCATCATCAGGGACCTTGCCCTTCATGGCGATGAGGGTACCATCGTTGCCCACATGTCTGCCCGCGAGCATCGCAAAATCCTCCAAGGAGGCGAAGGCGCGCGACGTCACAATGTTGCAACCGGCAGGTTCCAGCGTCTCGATGCGCGCATGACGCGCCTGCAGGTTGGGCAGCGCCAAGGCGCCGCTCATCTGCCGGACGAAGGCGGTTTTCTTTTCCACGGCGTCGATGCAGGTTACCGACCACTCGGGCCGCATGACGGCCAGGACCACGCCCGGCAGGCCGCCACCGGAACCGACGTCGTATACCTTGGCGGGCGTGCCGGGCGCACCCAGCGCCGCGCTGAACGGGCCCACCGCGGCCAGGCTGTCGAACAGGTGCTGCACCAGCATCTGTTGCGGGTCACGGATCGCGGTCAGGTTGTAGGTGCGGTTCCAGCGCTGCATTTGCGCCAGGTAATCGAGCAGCTTGGCGGCGGTCGCGGCGTCGGCCTGCAGGCCCAGTTGCTCGAAGGCATGGGCCAGGCGGCCGGCCATGTCCGCGCCGGCCGGGTTGGTTTGGGCGCTCATGCGGCTTGCTTGCGCGAGCCGTAGTGCAGGCGCTTCAGGTGGATAAGCAATAGCGAGATGGCCGCCGGCGTCACGCCGGAGATGCGGCCGGCCTGGCCGATGGTCTCGGGCCGGTGCGTCTTGAGCTTCTGGCGTACTTCGAACGACAGGCTGGTCACGGCGTCGTAATCGACGTCCGCCGGAATCCGCTGTTGTTCGTGCGCGATCTGCTTCTGCACTTCGTCCTGCTGGCGGGCAATGTAGCCGGCGTATTTCACCTGGATCTCGACCTGCTCTGCCAAGACCTCGTCGGCCGCCACGCCAGGACCGGCCAGCAGCGTGCCATCGGTATTGCGAGCGGCCATCAAGGCTTCATAGGAAACATTGGGTCGTTTCAACAAATCTGCTAGTGAGTACTCACGTTCAATAGCCTTGCCCAGGAGCGGTTCGGCCACTTCTTGCGGCAGCAGTCGCGGATTGACCCAGGATGACTTGAGGCGTTCGACTTCGGCAGCGACCGCATCGCGTTTGCGGTTGAAGGCATCCCAGCGGATATCGTCGACGATGCCCAACTGGCGGCCGATCTCGGTCAAGCGCAGATCGGCATTGTCTTCGCGCAGGCTCAAGCGATATTCGGCGCGCGAGGTGAACATGCGATACGGCTCGGTCACACCGCGCGTGACCAGATCATCGACCAGCACGCCCAGGTAGGCTTCGTCGCGCCGTGGCGTCCACTGTTCCCGATCCAGCGCCGATAGCGCGGCGTTGACGCCAGCCAACAGCCCCTGGGCAGCGGCCTCTTCGTAGCCGGTCGTGCCATTGATCTGGCCGGCAAAATAGAGGCCGGCGATCGCCTTGGTTTCCAGCGTGCTCTTCAATCCACGTGGATCGAAGTAGTCGTACTCGATGGCATAGCCAGGGCGCAGGATGTGTGCGTTCTCCAGGCCGGGCAAGGAATGGATCAGCGCCAACTGCACGTCGAATGGCAGGCTGGTTGAGACGCCATTGGGATAGACCTCATGCGTGTCCAGCCCTTCCGGCTCCAGGAACACCTGGTGAGATTCCTTGTCGGCGAAGCGGTGGATCTTGTCTTCGATCGACGGGCAGTAGCGCGGACCCACGCCTTCGATAACGCCACTGTACATCGGCGAACGGTCGAGGCCGCCACGAATGATGTCGTGGGTACGGGCATTGGTATGCGTGATCCAGCACGGCAGTTGGCGCGGATGCATTGCCACGTTGCCCAGGTACGAGAACACCGGCACTGGGTCCAGGTCGCCCGGTTGTTCTTCGAGGATGCTGTAGTTGATGCTGCGGCCATCGATGCGCGGCGGCGTTCCAGTCTTCAGGCGCCCTTGCGGCAACTGCAATTCCTTCAGGCGCTGACCGAGGGAAATGGCGGGAGGATCACCGGCACGGCCACCGGAATAGTTCTGCAAGCCCACGTGGATCAGGCCATTCAGGAAGGTGCCCGCAGTGAGGACTACGGTCTTGGCCCGGAACTTCAAGCCGACTTGGGTTACCGCGCCGACCACACGGTCGCCCTCCACCATCAGATCTTCCACCGCCTGCTGGAACAGCCACAGATTGGGCTGATTTTCGAGGCGGCTCCGAATCGCTTTGCGGTACAGAACCCGATCGGCCTGTGCGCGCGTCGCCCGGACGGCAGGCCCCTTGGAGCTATTCAGGATACGGAATTGGATCCCCGCTTCATCGGTGGCCAATGCCATGGCGCCACCGAGAGCGTCGACTTCTTTGACGAGATGCCCCTTGCCGATCCCGCCGATGGAGGGATTGCAGGACATTTGGCCTAGGGTTTCGATGTTATGGGTCAGGAGCAGCGTCTGGGCACCTGTGCGTGCCGCAGCCAACGCCGCTTCGGTACCGGCGTGACCGCCTCCGACGACGATGACATCGAATTCGCGGGGATAATCCATGATGGGGGGAAAAGATAAGAGAGCGTTCGGTGCTCATTATAGAGGCAGGGTTGGCATGTTTCACGTGAAACATGGCCCGACCACGTAAAGCATCGTGATGAACGGCTCCGTGCGTGCGAAATGACAACGCCGTGCGGGAATGGAGGCGTCGGGGCCCAGGGGTGTGCCGCTGGCGCCATCGGCAGACGACGAGGTGAACCATCGGTGCGAGACAGATCAGAAGCCGACCTGGGTTCTCGAGGCGAAATGCAGCTCAAATATGTCGGCATCTGCCGCTGTTCCGTGGTGTTTCACGTGGAACATCCGCAGATCAGGTTCTCCTCATGATGTTTCACGTGAAACATCTAGCATTTCGATCAGCGCACGGTTGGAAGCGGCAGAATGGGTCATGACTACCACTTGGCGTCCTGTTAATGCTCTTTCGCTGCTACCCCTATGTTCCACGTGGAACATTGATATGAGCACGACGGCACACCTAACCTTGTACGAAAGAAAACTTCTCGGTCTACCCATTCCACGAGAAGCACACCGCAGAGCCAATGGACTCTACCCTTCAACAAAAGGAAAATGGGCACGCTCTTGGTATCCCAAGAATTCGGGGGAGGGATGCCATCTGCCCCCTCTTTCACTCCAAGTACCCAACGTCGGTCTGAGCGAACCTTCCAAGAAGCTTGGGCACCGAACTCAATATACGAGTTGTTCCACGTGAAACACGCTATCCAGCCAGACCGCTCGGTAAGAAACGGCACCCGAGTATGAGGTTCAATCGGAGATCCGGCTGCGATTCAAAGACGCTACGCCTCGGCCCAACGATGACATGCTTCTCGCAAGTTCTAGGAATAGTGTGACTTTTTCCGCCCTACCCTACCCCTACCCTTGGAAAGCCAATAAATTTCCATGGTCGAACGGCCGCCTGTATGCCCGAACTTGCCTCCCCACACCCGCAGCTGGCAAACGGCCAAGCCGGTGCCGGTCAAGGCCGCTGGGCCGGGTACGGTCATTCTGTTGAAACACTGAACCGCTAGCGGGATGGGCCAAAAATATCGCTAGCACCACCCAGCACAAAGGAGTCCAGGGATAAGCGAGCAGGTCAACGAAAGCCTCTTCGACGGATGCCCGACATCCCTAGATCCCGCAGGCCAGATTGCCCAAATGGCTTCTTTCGTTGAAAAAGAGCAAAGCCCATCGGCGCGGTCTAACAAGCTATTCACAGCCAGGCCACGCTCCGCGACTTATCAACAGTGACATTCACATGCCCGCGTCACGACGGTTCCACGTGGAACAACGTTGGGGATAACTTGCCTGGAGGACGTGCAATCCATCGGCCCAGATTTGGATATCTAGTGCAGCACCTGGCTGCAGCGACAATTACCCAGATTCAGGAAAACACACAAAACCGCAATTTCGCCCCAGGGAAATCCGGCTCGGCAATGCGCGGACCGTTCGCCGCACAGAGCAGATAAAGCGTGCCATCCGGTCGCCATGATCCCAGGCACAACAGTGGACAAAAATGTGGATAAGCCCAGGCTATCGATGCGATAAGGAACTTCGGCGCAACGCTTCAGTCAAACCGCCGCATGCGTTCACCTGGCGTTTTCCACAATCAGCATACCGGGGCCAGGCACGGGCTCGATGCCAGTGGCATACCGCAGCAAGCGCTACCCCATGCTCATCTTGCCCGCATAGGCCTGGCCACGCCATCATCCTTTCGACCGAGGCACTTCGGTCGGCCGCAAGCGCCACCACCACCCGGCTGTGGAAAACCCTGCCGCGCCGCCGCCCGGGGTAAAGCCACCGTCGCCTAATCCCGTCGGCAAAATCGTTCCCCATGACGGTGGCCAATCGCTGGCAGGGACTCGCTGCCCCCGTCTGCCGGACACGTCCCGACATGAATATCCCCATTTCTATCCACAGGCTGGGCACCCGCCTTTTGGCTATCCCAAGTGTCATCCTGTGTATAACCGTGGTGGGGATATCTCTGTGAACAACCACGCTCGAAACGGCCAATACCAAGCTCGGCCGCACTCTCAGCGCCGCGCTGGCCGTGGCGGCCGCTGCCGCCAAGCTTCATATAAAACGCGGTAAGGGCCCGAATTTACTAGGGAAAATCCATGTTTCCCCAAAAACAACTCGGAGCCGAAGGTGGCCGATCCCCTCGTCCAACGAGATCAAGACCGGATCTGGACTCAGTCATGAAAATGTGCAAAACCGCCGCCACGGTAGAGCCCTGCTTCAATGCTGCGCAATGAAATCAACGCGTGCGAAAATAATTATCCACAAACTTATCCAAGGTAAGAGAATAAGTTAGTAAGCACTAACAAATGATCGAAAAGGCGCCGGCAGATCACAGCCCCAATGAAACAACGCCCCAGACCTTTAGGTTCTGGGGCGTTGTGACCAGGTCTTGCCTGGCCGACGGGAAATTGGGATTTCCCGATTTAGAGCGGGCGAATTTCGGCCGCTTGAGGTCCTTTCGGACCATCCTTGACTTCGAATTCGACTTCCTGCCCTTCGTTCAGGCTGCGATAGCCGCGGCCCTGGATGGCGGAAAAGTGTGCGAAAACATCGGTACCGCCGGCGTCCGGCGTAATGAAACCGTAACCCTTGTCAGCGTTGAACCACTTAACTTTGCCCTTCTGAGCCATTTTCCTAGCGTCCTGTAATTAACGAGATGCAATGAATCAAGGACGCCGTGAGAACTGAACGACCGGTAGGGATACCTGCGTTGCTGCTGCGTTCTCGCATGCCGCAAAAGCGGCGGACGAGACCGCGCGCTGCTTGAATCAACTGCGGAATCAGCATACTCATCCACCATTACAGCCTCATATTGTTGTTTTCCCCAATGTCGTATTTTTCTGACTGGCAGCGTAGTACCGCTACGCGGAATTTGCCTGGCGCCGCGCCAGCCACGCGTATAGCGGGCCGGTGACAAGCACCACAAATACCATGCGCGTCACGTGAAACGCGGTGACCACCGGCACGCCCAATTGCAGCACCTTGGCCGTGATCGCCATTTCGGCAATGCCACCTGGCGTCGTCCCCAGGATCAAGGTCGGCATGGGCGCGGCGGACCACCACGACAGCAAGGCACCCAGGCCAAAGGCCAACCCCAATGCCACCAAGGTGAAGGCCGCCACCACCGCGATGAAACGCGGCGCCGCGCGGAAAAAGTCTGGCCGGTAGCGGTCGCCCAGCGACCAACCGATAAGCAATTGCCCGATCTTCGGCACATAGTCGGGCAAGGCCGAAAGTTCTATGTCGCATGCGGTCAGCGTCATCGCAACCAGCATCGGGCCCAGCACCCAGGGATTGGGCCAGCGCAGTTTCATGAAAAGCAAACCGCCGAAACACGTCAAGGCGACCAGCGCCGCCAGGCCGGCGCTGTCCACCGTACGTGGCCCTGGCACGGTCGGATCCAGGCCCGCCACGCCCCACCATTGGAAGATGAACGGCACCGTCACGACCACCAGCAATACACGCACACTGTGCGCCGTTGCCACGCGATCGATACGGGCGCCGTGGCGTTCGGCCAGGCTGGCCATTTCGCTGGCGCCGCCGATCGCCGAGGCGAACCACGCGGTCTTGAAATCGGCGTCGGTGTAGCGCCGCAACAGCGCCGTGCCGAGAAACGCCAGCCCCAGCGCGAACAACATGCCGACGATGATGGGACCGGCATTGCCGCCGATATGCCCGATCACCTGGGGCGTGAAGTACAGGCCCAGCGACGTGCCGATGACCCATTGCCCCGCATTGCGCGCCGGCCGCGGGCACACCGTGCCGCCCCCGGCGATGCGCACAGCCGCCGTCAGCAACAGCGCCCCCAGCATCCACGGCAACGGCATATGCGCCCATACCGCCAACAACGCGCCGGCCAATGCGATCGCCAGCCCGGCCAGAATCCTGCACCACATGTTTTGCGCCACGCTATGCCCACGCCATAAGCTCATGAGAATCCCGAATTATGAGTTAGTGGGATACTTACGAAAACTCTCGCGCACACACCGCGTTCCATTTCGCGTCCACCATGATCCGATCCAAACTTCCCGACGTCGGCACCACCATCTTCACCGTCATGAGCCGCCTGGCCATCGAACACCAGGCCATCAACCTGGGACAGGGCTTTCCGGACTTCGACCCCGATCCTGCCCTGTGCGCGCTGGTCACCAAGGCCATGGCAGAAGGCCACAACCAGTATCCCTACATGCCCGGCGTGGCGCCGCTGCGCCAGGCCATCGCCGCCAAGGCGCAGGCCCTGTACGGCCACGCCTATGATCCCGAAACCGAAATCACCGTCACCAGCGGCGCGACCGAAGCGCTCATGGCCACGGTGCTGGCCGCCGTCGGCAGCGGCGACGAGGTCGTCGTCATCGAGCCTTGCTACGACTCGTACCTGCCGGCCATCCGGCTGGCCGGCGGCACCGCCGTGCCGGTGCCGCTGCGCGCGCCGACGGCGGACGATCCGTACTACCGCATCGATTGGCAGCGCGTGCGCGATGCCATCACGTCCAAGACCCGCCTGTTGATGCTGAACTTTCCGCATAACCCGACAGGCGCCGTGCTGGACGATAGCGACCTCGATGCGCTCGAAGCCATCGTGCGCGATACCGGCGTGCTGCTGGTGTCGGACGAGGTCTATGAACACATCGTGTTCGACGGCAAGCCGCATGCGAGCGTGGCGCGCCGTCCGGTGCTGGCCGAACATGCTTTCGTCATCTCATCGTTCGGCAAGACCTACCACACCACCGGCTGGAAGATCGGCTACTGCTGCGCGCCGCGCCAGCTCAGCGCCGAATTGCGCAAAGTGCACCAGTTCATGGTGTTCACGGTGCCATCGCCGATGCAGTTCGCGCTCGCCGAGTTCATGCGCGATCCCAAGCCCTATCTGGCCCTGCCTGCCTTTTACCAGGCCAAGCGCGACCGCCTGGCGCAAGGCCTGGCCAATACACGCTTCAAGCCCCTGCCCAGTCCCGGCACGTTCTTCCTGCTGGCGGATTACAGCGAGATCTCCAGGCAGGACGAAGCCGACTTCGCCCGCGATCTCACGGTGCGCCACGGCGTGACGGTGATACCGGTTTCCGCTTTCTATCAACGGCCCGATGCGGCCGAGTCGAATCATCGCATCGTGCGCTTCTGCTTCGCCAAGCAAGACGCCACGCTGGACGCGGCACTGGAACGATTGGCACAGGTCTGACGGTGAGCGCCGGCGTTTCCCTGCCACCGGGCGGATTTCTCCGGCCGAAAAAAAAGGAGCGCCGCAGCGCTCCTGTGCAATAACCGGTGCCGTCACGCAAGGCGGGCCCGCCGGCCCTGACGGGCGGGCCTGCGCCAGCCGGCGTCACACCGATTCGGCGGCAACCTTCCTGGTCTTGCGCATGCGGCGCAGCAACTGCGGCACCACCACTACCGCGGCCGCGGCGATCCACAGCCCGATGGCAACCGGGCTGCCAAACAGCACCGACACATTGCCATCGGTGATCGACAAGGCGCGGCGCAAGTTCTGTTCCATCATGTCACCCAGCACCACGCCCAGCACCAGTGGCGCCATCGGCACGCCGAACTTGCGCAGGAAATAACCCAGCGTACCGATGCCGGCCACCAGCAACAGATCGAAGGTCCCGGCGTTGATCGCGTACACGCCGATATAGCTGATGCACAGGATGCCTGGCACCATCAGCCAGCCCGGCACCGAAAGCACCTTCGAGAACAGGCGGACCATCGGCACATTCATGACGAACAACAGCACATTGGCCACGAACAGCGAGGCAATCAGGCCCCACACCAGCTCCGGCTTGGTGTCGAACAGCACCGGCCCCGGCGTGATGTTGTAGAGCGTCAGCGCCCCCATCATCACCGCCGTCGTGCCCGACCCCGGCACGCCCAGCGTCAGCATCGGCACGAACGAACCGATGGCCGACGAGGTGGCAGCCGCTTCCGGAGCGACCAGGCCGCGCATATCGCCCTTGCCGAATTTGGCATCGGGGTCCTTGGCCTCGATGATGCGCTTTTCCTGCGAGTACGCCACGGCCGCGGCGACACTGGCGCCCGCGCCGGGCAGCACGCCCACGCCGAAGCCGACGAAGGCACTGCGCACCACGCTCCACCAGGTAAACGCCAGTTCCTTCAGGTTGAACAATTTGCGGCCGCTGGACTTGACCTCGACACTCTGGCCCGCCGCCACTTTCTCGAGCATTTCCAGCATCTCGCTGACCGCGAACAAGGCGATCACCACCACCACGAAATCGATCCCATCGGCCAGGTGCACGGAATCGAAGGTGTAGCGATACACGCCGGAGTTTGCATCGACGCCGATCACCGAGATCGACAGGCCTATCATGGCCGCCAGCACGCCCTTGACAGGTTGCTTGCCCAGCAGGCTGGTGAGGCAGCAGAAGGCAAACACCATCAGCACGAAGTATTCGGCCGGGCCAAAGGCCAGCGCCCACCTGGCCAGTAACGGCGCCAACAGGATGATGCCGACCACCGATACGATGGCGCCGAAGAACGCCGACCAGGCCGACAGCGACAACGCCACGTTGGCCAGGCCCTGGCGCGCCAGCGGATAGCCGTCCAGCGTGGTCATGATGGCGCTGGCCTCGCCGGGCACGTTCAGCAGGATCGAGGTAATGCGCCCGCCATACTCGGCGCCCACATATACGGCCGCCAGCAGGATCAGCGCGGTCTCGGGCGGCAGGTTCATGGCGAATGCGATCGGGATCAGCATCGCTACGCCGTTGATCGGCCCCAGGCCCGGCAGCACGCCAACCATGGTGCCAAAGAACGAACCAATCGCCGCCACCAGGATGTTGGTCCAGGAGAACGCCACGCCGAAGCCGATCGCCAGATGATCAAGAATGCCGCTCATATCAGATTCTCCAGCAGCCCACCGGGCAGCACCACGTCCAGCACCTTGTCGAACAGGACGAAAAAGAAAGCGCTCATGACGAGCCCGCCGATGGCGCACTTGACCCAGCCGCCGCCGAACAGCCGGCCGACGAACACCGTCATCAACGCCGTCGCAATGACGAAGCCGAGCCACTGGAACAGGAATGCGTAGGCAGTGGCGAAAGCCACCATCAACACGATGCGGCCGTTGGCTCCGGCGGGGTTCGGTTCAACCGCGTTGCCCCCCTTGTAGGCCAGGCGCAGTCCGCACAGGCCGATGATCAGCGCCAGCAGCAGCGGGAAGGCGCGTGGGCCCACCGGCTCATAGGCGAACGGCGCTTCGATGCCCCATCCCGCCCAGGTCATGAAGGCCGCCAGCGCAAGCGCCGCGATGCCCAGAGTTCGATCGTTCATGATCAGCGTTCCGTTGGTAAAGGGGACCGCGCGGCGCGCACCCGCCCTGGCCGCCGGCATCGGCCGGCGGCGCAAGCTGCGGGCAACCCCGCGCGATCGGAAGGCAAGCCTCGCGGCTTATTTCTTGATCAGGCCGAAGCTGTCGGCCAATTCGGCGTACTTCTTGACCTGATCCTTCACGTAGGCGTCCAGGTCCGGGCCGGTCTTGTTGAAGGGGAACAGGCCCTGCTGTTCGCGCAACTTGGCGAATTCGGGCGCGGCGGCGACACGGTTGAAGGCGTCGACCCAGAACTGGTAATCGGCGTCCGACACCTTGGGACCAACGTAGAACCCGCGGATGATGGGCCAGACAATGTCGTAGCCCTGCTCTTTCGCGGTCGGCACGGTGCCCAGCTTGCCCGGCAGGCGCTGGTCGTTGAACACCGCCAGCACGCGGATGGGGGCGCCGCCCTCGAGCATGGTGAAGGCCTCGGCCGCATCGCCCATGTAGGCCTGGATATGGCCGCCGCGCAGCGCCGTCACGGCCTCGCCGCCGCCTTCGAAGGCCACGAAGCGCATCTTCTTGAAGTCGACGCCGGCCGCCTTGGCGGTCAGCGCGGCCTTCATCCAATCCTGGCTGCCGACGGTGCCGCCGGCGCCCAGCACGATCTTGGTCGGATCCTGCTTGAAGGCTTCCATCAGGCCCTTCAGATCGGTGTACGGCGAATCATTGCGCACCACGGCCACGCCATAGTCGGTGCCGATGGCGGCCAGCCAGCGCACGTCATCGACGTTGTATTTGCCGAACTTGCCCTGCGCCAGGTTCAGCAGCGATCCGCCCGAGAACGCGACGATGGTGCCGGGCTCGTTGGGATGCTGCGCAACGATGTTGTTGTAGGCCACTGCGCCGATGCCGCCGGGCATGTAGACGATGCGCATGGCGCTCTTGAGCGCCCCGCTCTGCTTCAGTCCCTCGGTGGCCAGGCGGCAGGTCAGGTCAAAGCCGCCGCCGGGCTGGGCCGGCGCGATGCATTCAGGCCGGCGCGGCTCGTCGGCGGCATGGGCGGCGCCCACGGACAGGGTGATCGCGCCGAGCGCCGCGACGGCGGCCAGGCGCAGCTTGAAGCTGGTCTGCATTCTTGCGTCTCCGAATTTATAGGTCTGGGCATGGCTGGCGATCAGGGGGTACGCCGCCCGATCACGGTCCAGCGGATGCAACCGTACAAAATTGAAGCTTTCCAAACCCTTTCAAAAATCGCCATTTTCTTGATGCAACGCAGCATTCGAGGGAGGCTCCAGGGAAAACACCAGCGCGGCGCGCAGGCCGGGCAGCGGCGCGCGGTTTTCCAGCACGAGCCGCGCGCCCAGCAGTTCGGCAATGGTGCCGACGATGGCCAGCCCGAGGCCGGCGCCCGGCTTGTTCTTGCCGGCGGCGCCGCGGCGAAAGCGGATGCCGGCCCGGGCGATGTCCTCCACCGACATGCCCGGGCCACTGTCCTCCACTGCCAGCCGGGCCTGACCGCCACCAGCCTGCACCACCACGGTGACCACGCCCCCGGGCGCGGTATAGCGGATGGCGTTGTCGACCAGATTGCTGACCGCTTCGCGCAGCAGCCAGTCGACGCCCGCAACCAGCACTGGGGAGTCACCGGCATCCAGGCCAATGTCGATCTGCCGCGCGCGGGCGGTGGGCAGCAGGGCGCGGATGACGCCATGGGCCAGCCCGGCCAGGTCGACCGGTTCGGCCGCCAGTCCGCCTTCGGCCAGTGAAGCGTCTTTAGCGCGCGCCAGGGCCAACATCTGGTTGGTGGTGCGTACCGCCCTGTCCAACCCCTCCTGCATCGCCAGAAGGGCTGTACGGACCTCCTGGGGGCATGTTTCGCGCAAGGCATAGGCGGTCTGGGTCCGCAACACCGACAGTGGCGTACGCAATTGGTGCGAGGCGTCGTCCAGGAACTGGCTCTGGACCCTCGCCTGAGCCGCGTAGCGGGCCATGTGGAGGTTTACGGCCGCCACCAGGGGTAGGACCTCCCCTGGCATCTCGGACGCGCTGACGGGGCTTAAATCGTCCGCAGAACGCCTTTCCACTTCCTGGCGCAGGCGTTCGAGGGGCCGCAGGGCCATAAAGACCCCCAGAACGATCACCAGGACGCTGATCAGGATCACGGCCAGGTCGCGCTCGACCGAGCGCAGCAACACCTGGTGCAGGAAGGCCTGGCGGCTTTCCAGGCCTTCGGCGACCTGGACAATAACCCGTCCCCCTTTGTTTGCATAGAGCGGCGGATCCATGGCGCGGGCCAGGGCCGCAACCCGCACCGGCGCGCCCAGATAGGTGGCGTAGAAAAACTGCGGTTCGCCCGAAACCAGCGGCTGGGTCGGCATGGGTAGTCCAGGGTGGCCGATCTCGGCCAGCCCGTCCTCGGTGGCCACCCGGTAGAAAACGCTGCCATTGGCCGTCAGCTCGAAGAATTCCAGCATCAGGTACGGCTGCTCCATGGCTAATCCACCGCTGGCTGTGGATATGTTGTGGTCGATCGCGCGCAGCGCGCCAGCGAGCGACCGGTCATAGGCAATGTCGACCTGGTTTCGCAGTTGGTGGTTGGACAGCCACAGGGCGCCCATCATCACCAATACCAACGTCGGGATCAGCCACCAGAGCAACTGCGTTTTCAGGGTGCGGTTGCGGGTTTTTTTCCTGGAAACCGGGGCTTTTTCCGGAAAACTAGTTGTCAACAGCGTTCTCCAGGCAGTAGCCCATGCCCCGCATGGTGATGATCTGCACGCCGGTGTCCGCCAATTTCTTGCGCAAGCGATGCACCAGCACCTCGATAGCCTCGAGGTTGATGTCGGCATCGTCGGTCACGATGCGGTCGAGGATCTGTTGCTTGTTGATGGGTTCGCCGCTTTTCTGGATCAACACCCGCAGTACTGCGTGTTCACGTGGGGATAACTGCAAAGTCTGTCCTGAAACAGTGAATTTCTGCGCGGCGGTGTCAAAAACCAGGTTTCCCAGAGCCAGCCGGGGATGTTCGCGGCCACGGCTGCGGCGCACCAAGGCCATCAGGCGCGCTTCCAACTCTTCCACAACAAACGGTTTCGGCAGAAAGTCGTCGGCGCCTTCATGAAGCGTCCCGATTTTTTCGGCCAGTGAATCGCGCGCGGTCAGGACCAGCACCGGCGTACGGTCGTCTCGCGCGCGGATCTTCGCCAGCAAGGTATGGCCGTCCATGCCGGGAAGTCCCAGGTCAAGGATGACCGCATCGAATTCTTCGACCGCCAACCTTCGTTCGGCGATCAATCCGTCATCAGCCCATTCGACAACGAAGCCCGCATGCCGGGCCAGGCTTCTCGAAAGCCAGCGAGCAAGTTCGGCTTCGTCTTCTATCAGGAGGATGCGCATGGACGGAGTCCGGGGGGGTGTGGCTGGGAGGTAGGAGAAAGCATGTTTGTCTTTTCCCTGTATTTCTCTTTATATAAAGACTAATGATTAATAAGGCCTGTGGATAACTACCTTAACCTTGAAAACCTGTTTTTTTTCATCGACTTGCGGCCGTTTTTGGCTGTGCAAGAACTCTGTGTGGGAAAAGAGCCGAAGTTGGACAAGATTTCGGACCCTGCCCAAAAGCCCGGCTTGTTCAACTTGCCTCCACACAATGTGCACAACCTGTCGCCTTAGGAGTTATCCACAGCCCGTTCTTGCCAAACCGGGGTCGGCAGCGGCCCTTTTACCGCGAAAAATCGATACTTGCCTACCCTCGTTTTCGCCGTTTCCGGAGGCCTTAGAGGGGCCTGGAGGCGCCGTGGCAATCGCGCATGCGGGGGGGAGGCGTCTTCGCCTGGTTGACGCCCGGCTGAACAAAAAGTGAGCAGGTTTCCGCCGTAGAATCCGCCCATGGCACGACAACTCAGAATCAAGAAACCGGCCTGGGCAACCTGGCTGAGAGGCCGTTTGCTGGCCGACAATTTGCCCGCGACGCTGTGCGCGGCCGCCCTGATGGGACTGGCCGGCGCCCTGGCAACCGTGATTTTTCGGGAACTGCTGGGCTGGATCCAGATGCTGCTCGGTGGCGCCGATTCGCCGCACGGCATGGTTTCCCTGGCGCGAGGCCTGGCGCCCTGGGAGCGATTCCTGCTGCCGGCCGCCGGGGGCGCGATCGCCGGGCTGATCCTGCAGCTCGCCGCCAGCCGTCTGCCGCCACGTGGCGCCGCCGACTATATGGAAGCCATTGCCATCGGGCGCGGCGTGATCGGTTTCCGCCAGACCGTGGCACGCAGCATTTCTTCTTTGTTTTCAATTGGTTCGGGTGCTTCCATCGGGCGCGAGGGGCCGATGGTGCAGTTGGCGGCGATGTTCTCGTCGCTGTCAGGCCGTTACCTGGTGCTGCCGCCGCGGCATCTGCGATTGTTGGTGGCCTGTGGCGCGACCGCGGGGATCACCGCGGCCTACAACGCGCCGATCGCCGGCGCCCTGTTCATTTCCGAGATCGTCTATGGCGCGATCTCCTCGGCGACATTGGTGCCGCTGGTGGTGTCGTCGGTGGTGGCCAATATCGTGACGCGCCAGATCCTGCACTATGACGCGGTCTTCCACATGCCGCCGTTCGATTTCGTATCGGGCTGGGAGGTCGCCAATTACCTGGGGCTGGGGCTGATCGCGGGGATGGTGGCGCCGCAATTCCTGCGCTTTCTCGATGCGTCCAAGGCGCTGTTCCGGCGCCTGTCGCTGCCGTTGTGGACCAAGATGGCGATTGGCGGCCTGGTGGTCGGCGCGCTGTCGGTGTTCAAGCCCGAGGTCTGGGGCAATGGCTACAGCGTGGTCAACAGCATGCTGCATTCGGAATGGGCCTGGCAGGCGGTGGCGGCGATCCTGTTGTTCAAGATCGTGGCCACCGGCGCCAGCGTGGGATCGGGCGCGATTGGCGGGGTATTCACGCCCACGCTGTTCGTGGGCGCGGCGGTCGGCGCCTTGTATGGTTCCGGCCTGCATGCGTTGTTCCCGGCCGGCGACCTGTCGGCGGTGTCGAGCTATGCGGTCGTGGGCATGGGGGCGCTACTGGCGGCGACGACGCACGCGCCGCTGATGTCGATATTGATGATCTTCGAGATGACGTTGAGCTACGAGGTGATGCTGCCGTTGATGCTGGCGTGCATTACCGGATTCGTGATTGCGCAGCGCATCCGGCCCGAGTCCGTCTATGCGAAATCTCTGGCCAGCAATCGTATCGCGCGCGAGGCGCTGAAGGCGGCTCCGGTGTTGCCGCAGGGTAAGCCAAAAGGCGGCTGAATTGCGGATTTCTGTCGAAAACAGTCGTAAAAATAGGTATGAGCAAAAGCTCATATATTTTTGAAAGAAATATCTGAAGGCGCGTTAAGAGGGCAGGCCAAGAGCGGCGAATTCAATCAGTCCAGGCGGGAAAGATCGGCCTTTGACCAAGACGGTTGCGCTGCGCGGAAAGGCTGGGTCGGAAGTGTCAGGTAATTGTGGCACTACTTCCCGATGCAGAAGCTCGAAAATATCTCCCCCAGCAGGTCGTCGCTAGTGAATTTTCCGGTGATGCTAGACAGGCTGTCATGCGCCAGCCGTAGCTCCTCGGCGAACAGGTCGAGCACGCGGTCGTCCTGTTCGGCGTGTCCGGCCGCCAGCGCCAGGTGATCGGCGGCTTCCTGCAGCGCGTGCAGGTGACGTTCGCGCGCCAGCCAGGGGGATTCGGCGCCCGGGTTCCAGCCCGCGATCCGCAACAGTTCGGCGCGCAGCGCGTCCAGGCCGGCGCCGCGCTTGGCGGAAATGCCGAGTTCGCCGGGGCGGGCGGCAAACTTTGTGGATAACAGGTCCACCTTGTTGAAAACCTTCAGCACCGGCGTTCGCGGCGGCAGGCGCGCGGTGATCTGCGCGTCGAGTTCGTCGCCCGGCTGAGTGGCATCCTGCAGGTGCAGGATGACGTCGGCGCGTTCGATCTCCTGCCAACTGCGGGCGATGCCGATGCTTTCCACCGTGTCTTCGGTTTCGCGCAGGCCGGCGGTGTCGACGATATGCAATGGCACCCCATCGATGTGGATTTGCTGCACCACTTTGTCGCGCGTGGTGCCGGCGATCGGGGTGACGATGGCGACGTCGTCGCCGGCCAGCGCGTTCAACAGGCTGGATTTGCCCACGTTGGGTTGCCCGGCCAGCACGACGTGCAGGCCCTCGCGCAGGATCACGCCCTGTCTTGCCTGAGCGATAAGCTGGTCGAGATCGCCGGCCAGCTTTTCCAGCGTGGGCCGCGCCTGATACTTTTCGAGGAAGTCGATTTCCTCTTCGGGGAAATCGAGTGTGGCCTCGACCAGCATGCGTAGATGGACGATGCGGTCGGACAGGTCATTGACGCGCGCCGAGAATTCACCCGACAACGAAGCCATGGCGCCGCGCGCGGCGGCCACCGAGGATGCTTCGATCAGGTCGGCGACGGCCTCGGCCTGTGCCAGGTCCATGCGGTCATTGAGAAACGCGCGGCGGGTGAATTCACCCGGTTCGGCCAGGCGCAGGCCGAGGTCGCGGCCCGCCGCCAGGCAACTGTCGAGCACGCGGCGCAGCACCGCGGGGCCGCCATGGCCCTGCAGTTCGAGTACGTCTTCGCCGGTGTAGGAATGCGGCCCCTTGAAATACAGCGCGATGCCTTCGTCCAGCAATTCTCCGTCGGCCGATTTGAATGGCAGATAGTGCGCGTGGCGCGGCGTGAGACCGCGCTGGAACAGGCGGCGCACCAATTCGGACAGGTCTGCACCAGAAACGCGCACCACGCCGATGCCCCCTCTTCCGGGGGCGGTTGCAATGGCGGCGATGGGGGCGTGGGCGGACATATCGGGGACAACGCGAGGCTAGGACAATAGGGGAATATAACTGTTGCGCGGGGCCTTGTTTGCTGGTTAAGGTGCGCCAGAGGTTTAGAACCTGAAACATCCCTGGGAGATCATGATGGCATCTCGGTTTTCGCGTGTATTGGCCTGTGGCTCGGTGGCCGTCCTGCTGGCCTTTGGCACCCTCAATTCGGCGCTGGCGCGCGATCTGGTGATCGGGCTCAAGACCGAACCATCATCGATGGATCCGCAGTATCACGCGCTGACCCCGAATACCCAGATCTCCCAGACCATCTTCGATCCGCTGGTCGCCACCGACGCGCAGCTCAAACCGGTGCCGGCGCTGGCCGAATCCTGGACCGTCGACGGCAAGGTATGGACCTTCAAGCTGCGGCCCGGGGTCAAGTTCTCGGATGGCTCGCCCTTCACCGCTGAAGACGTGGTCTTTACCTATGATCGCGTGCCGAAGGTGCCGAACAGCCCGTCGCCATTCACGCTGTACCTGGGCGCGGTGGCCAAGACCGAAGCGGTGGATCCGCTGACGCTGCGCATCACCACCAAGGACGTGGCGCCCAATCTGTTGGTGAATCTGGCGCAATTGCCCATCATGTCGAAGAAGGCCGCGTCCGGCCCCGCCGCCGAGGGCAAGACCACCACTGAACTGAACAGCGGCGATGGACTGGTCGGAACCGGTCCGTACAAATTCGTATCATGGAAGCGCGGCGCCGAATTCGTCCTGGCGCGCAATGAAAACTACTGGGGCAAGAAGCCGGCCTGGGACAAGGTCATCTACCGCCCGATCAGCAATGCCGCGGCGCGCGTGGCGGCCCTGCTGGCCGGCGACGTCGACATGATCGAGGATCCCCCGACCGACGACTTGCCCAAGCTCAAGGCCGACAAGAAGCTGTTTGTCGAAGAGACGCCCTCGGTGCGCGTGATATACGTGGCGCTGGACCAGTATGCGGAGCCGTCGCCTGGCATCCAGGGCACTGACAAGAACCCGTTGAAGGACAAGCGCGTGCGCGAGGCGCTGTCGCTGGCGATCAACCGCGACGCGCTGGTCGAGCGGGTGATGGGCGGCGTGGCCCTGCCCGCCGGCAACCTGCTGCCCTACCCCATGTTCGGATCGAGCAAGGAACATTCCAAGGCGCCCAAGGCCGACGTGGAAAAGGCCAAGGCCTTGCTGAAGGAAGCCGGCTATCCCAACGGCTTTTCGATCACGCTGGGGTCGCCGTCGGGCCGCTACGTCAATGATTCCAAGGTGGCGCAGGCCATTGCCTCGATGTGGACGCGGGTGGGCGTGAAAACCAGCGTCGATGCCCTGGCGCCCCCGGTGTTCTTCAAGAGCCGCGACAGCTATGCCTTCTCGGCCTACCTGGCGGGATGGTCCGTGACCAGCGGCGAAATGTCGAACGCCCTGACCTCGCTGCTGGTGACGCGCAATCCTGAAGCCGGCCTGGGCACCACCAATCGCAGCCGCTATTCCAACCCGAAGATGGATGAGCTGGTCAAGCAGGCCTCCTCCACCATGGACGACACCAAGCGTGCCGAGCTGTTGTCCAAGGCCAGCAACCTGGCCATGGACGACTATGCGATGCTGCCGGTGCATTTCGAGCTGTCGGTGTGGGCGATGAAGAACGATATCCGCTACCAGGGTCGTCCCGACCAGGTCACGCTGGCGCAGTTTGCGACGCTGAAGAAGTAATGCGCGCAGCGGGCGGTATGACGTGCTAGCGACAATCGTACGAAGGCTGCTGCAAACCATCGTCGTCATGCTGGTGATGTCGGCGCTGGTCTTCGCCGGCATCTACATGATCGGCGATCCGGTGTCGATGCTGGCCAGTCCGGAAGCCACCGAGGCCCAGCGCGCCGCGATCCGCGCGTCGCTGGGCCTGGATCTGCCGCTGTGGCGGCAATACCTGATCTTCATGGGCCAGGCGGTGCGCGGCGACTTCGGCAACAGCTTCCTGACCGGCGAACCGGCCATGCGCCTGATCCTGGAGCGCATGCCTGCCACCGTCGAACTGGCCAGCGTGGCCATGCTGCTGTCGGTGTTGATCGGCGTGCCATTGGGCATCCTGGCCGGGCTCAAGCCCAAGGCGGTCGGCTCGCGCGCCATCATGACCGGATCGGTGCTGGGGTTCTCGCTGCCCAATTTCTGGGTTGGCCTGATGCTCATCATGGTGTTCGCGGTGATGCTGGGCTGGGTGCCGGCCGGCGGCCGTGGCGACACCGTCAGCATCGGCTCGCTGCAGTTGAGCGTGTTGACCCTGGACGGCTGGCTGAGCCTGGCCCTGCCGGCCGCCACCATCGCCTTTGCCAAGTGCGCCATGATCATCCGCGTGACGCGCGCCGCCACGCGCGAAGCCCTGCCAATGGACTACATCAAGTTCGCGCGCGCCAAGGGGCTGTCGGAAAAGCGCGTGCTGGGCGTGCACCTGCTCAAGAACATCCTGATCCCCGTGGTGACGGTGGCGGGCCTGGAGTTCGGCCAGGTGATGGCCTTCGCGGTGGTGACCGAGACGGTGTTCTCGTGGCCCGGCATGGGCAAGCTGCTGATCGATTCCATCATCAACCTGGACCGGCCGGTGGTGGTGGCCTATCTGCTGCTGATCGTGTTCTTCCTTGTGATGCTGAACCTCGTGGTGGACATCATCTATACGGTGCTGGATCCCCGCGTACGCCTGGATAGCCGTCGATGAATTCGCCCGCGACCACCACCGTGCCGACCGGCGCGGCCAAGGAACAGACTCCGTGGCGCCGTTTCCTGGGCGATTTCTTCGCCAGCAAGCTGGCCACGCTGGGCCTGGTGATGCTGGTGCTTATCGTCGGCGCGGCATTGCTGGCGCCGTGGATCGCGCCCCAGAATCCGTATGACCTGGCGACGCTGGACATCATGGATTCCAAGCTCAAGCCCGGCAGCGAAAGCGGCGACGGCAGCATGCATTACTGGCTGGGCACCGACGGCCAGGCGCGCGACCTGTTTTCGGCAATTCTCTACGGTATGCGCACCAGCCTGCTGGTGGCTACCGTGTCGGTGCTGGCGGCTTTCGGCATCGGCGCCACGGTGGGGCTGATCGCGGCGTATTTCGGCGGGCGCATCGACGCGCTGCTGATGCGCATTGTGGATATCCAGTTGTCGTTCCCGGCGATCCTGGTGGCATTGATGCTGCTGGCCATATTGGGCAAGGGTGTGGACAAGGTGATCATCGCGCTGATCGTGGTGCAGTGGGCCTATTTCGCCCGCGCGGCGCGCGGCGCCGCGTTGGTCGAGCGCGGCAAGGAATACGTCGAGGCGGCGCGCTGCATGTCGCTGTCCTGGGGGCGGGTATTGTTCCGCCATGTGCTGCCCAACTGCATGCCGCCGCTGATCGTGATCGCCACCATCGACCTGGCGCACGCCATTGCGCTGGAGGCCACGCTGTCGTTCCTGGGCGTGGGCGTGCCGGTAACCGAACCGTCGCTGGGCATGCTGATCTACAACGGCTTCGAGTACCTGCTGTCGGGCCAGTACTGGATTTCGTTCTTTCCTGGCATCGCGCTGGCGCTGGCCATCATCGCCATCAACCTGGTGGGCGACCACTTGCGCGATGTGCTCAACCCGCGCCACGCGAATTGAGGGCGGACGCGATGCAGACACACGTTGTGGATAAACCGCCGGTGCTCGATGTGCGCGGCCTGAAAACGCACTTCTTCACGCGCAACGGCGTGGTCAAGGCGGTGGACGGGGTCGACCTGGCGCTGGCCGAGGGCGAGATCCTGGGACTGGTGGGCGAATCCGGCTCGGGCAAGAGCATCACCGGTTTCTCGCTGATGGGCCTGCTGGATGAACCGGGGCGCATCGTCGAAGGCGAACTGCGCCTGAACGGCGAAGACCTGCGCGGCGCTTCGCCGGCGCGCTGGCGGCAATTGCGCGGCCAGGAGATTGCCATGATCTTCCAGGACCCCATGATGACGCTGAACCCGGTGCTGCGCGTCGATACGCAGATGATCGAGGCGGTGCGGGCGCACCACAAGGTGTCGCGCGAACAGGCGCGCGAGCGCGCCTTGCAGACACTGACGATGGTCGGCATTCCGTCGCCGCAGGAGCGGCTGCGCGCGTATCCGCACCAGTTGTCCGGCGGCATGCGGCAACGCGTGGCGATCGCCATTGCTCTGCTGAATTCGCCGCGCGTCATCATCGCCGACGAGCCCACCACGGCGCTGGACGTGACCATCCAGGGGCAGATCCTGTTCGAAGTGCAGAAGCTGTGCCGCGAGACCGGCACCGGCCTGGTGTGGATCACGCACGACCTGGCGGTGGTGGCCGGGCTGGCCGATCGCGTATCCGTGATGTACGCCGGCCGCGTGGTCGAGACCGGCAGCACGCGCGACGTCATCAGCCATCCGATGCATCCGTACACGCACGGCCTGATCGCCTCGATTCCCACCCCGGAATCGCGCGGCCGGCCGCTGGTGCCGATTCCCGGCATGACGCCGTCGCTGCTCAATCTGCCGCAGGGCTGCGCTTTCCGTGGACGCTGTCCACGCGCCAGCGAGGCCTGTACGGCCGAACCGCAGCCCGTGGAAGTGCGTCCGTCGCAATGGGTGCGTTGCTGGCATGCCGGCGCCCCGGAGGTCCAATGAGCACTTCGGATCACGCCACCGCCCCCATCCTGTCGCTGCGCGGTGTGGAGCTGCGCTTCACGCAACACGTGGACCTGGCCGGCCGCATCGCCAACCTGCTCGGCGCGGGTTTGAAGACCCAGGTGGTGCACGCCGTGGCCGGCGTGGACCTGGACGTGCAACCGGGCGAGGTCATTGGCATTGTCGGGGAATCGGGTTGCGGCAAGTCGACGCTGGGGCGTGTCGTGTCGGGCATCTTGCCGCCCACGGCGGGCGAGGTGCACTACCAGGGACAGGCGGTCAATAGCCTGGCGGCGCCACAGCGTCGCGCCTATGAGCTGGGCGTGCAGATGATCTTCCAGGATCCGTATGCATCGCTCAACCCGCGCATGCGGGTGCGCGAGATCATCGGCGAGGCGCCGGTGGCGCATGGGCTGATCGGGGCGCGCGACAAGAGCGAATACGTGGCCGGCCTGATGCGCCAGGTAGGGCTCGATCCGGCCTTCGCGCAGCGATATCCGCACCAGTTCTCGGGCGGCCAGCGCCAGCGCATCGGCATCGCGCGGGCGCTGGCGCTCAAACCCTCGGTGATCGTCTGCGACGAGGCCGTGGCGGCGCTGGACGTGTCGATCCAGGCGCAGGTGCTGAACCTGTTCGAAAAGCTGCGCGATGACCTTGACCTGACCTACCTTTTCATCAGCCACAACCTGAGCGTGGTCAGCCATATCTCGGATCGCGTCGCCATCATGTACCTGGGCCGCGTGGTCGAGCTGGCGCCGACCGACGCGGTGTTCCAGCGCGCCAACCATCCGTATACGCAGGCGCTGCTCAAGGAACTGCCGACGCTGACGCCGGGGCGCCGCAGCTACCAGCCGATCAAGGGCGAATTGCCCTCGCCACTGGACCCGCCGGGCGGCTGCGCGTTCCACCCGCGTTGTCCACAGGCCATGGCGCGCTGCAAGACCGAACGGCCGCTGTTGCGCGAGGTCGCGCCAATGCAGTTCAGCGCCTGTCACCTGAACGACGCGGCCTAGCCATAATCCGTAACAACGCTGGACGCAACCGGCGACGGGCGCGAGAATTTGCCGATAAGCCGTCATACGACATCCGTTCTCTTCGTTGCGTCCCGCTCTTTTCGCCCTATTTCCTTCCGTCTATCCACCGCCATGAAAACCCTAGCCGAAATCGAACGCGCCCACGGTGAGCTGACCGAACTGCGCCGCGACATCCACGCCCATCCCGAACTGGCCTTCCAGGAAACGCGCACCTCCAACCTGGTGGCCGAGCGCCTGCGGCAATGGGGCCTGGAAGTCCACACGGGGCTGGGGAAAACCGGCGTGGTCGGTATCCTGCGCGCTGGCAGCGGCGGCAAGACCATCGGCCTGCGCGCCGACATGGATGCGCTGCCCATGCCCGAGCACAATCGCTTCGCGCACAAGTCCACCATCAGCGGCCGCATGCACGGCTGCGGCCACGACGGCCACACCGCGATGCTGCTGGGCGCGGCGCAATACCTGTCCACGCATCGCGATTTCGACGGCACCGTGGTGTTCATCTTCCAGCCGGCCGAGGAAGGCGGCAACGCCGGCGCGCGCGCCATGATGCAGGACGGCCTGTTCGACAAATTTCCCTGTGACGCGGTGTTCGGCATCCACAACATGCCTGGCATGCCGGTCAATCAGTTCGGCTTTCGGTCGGGGCCGACCATGGCGTCGAGCAACCGCTGGGATATCGTCATCAAGGGCGTGGGCGGCCATGCCGCGCAACCGCATGCGTCGGTCGATCCGATCATCGTCGCGGCCGACATGGTGCACGCCTTGCAGACTGTGATCTCGCGCAGCAAGAATCCGCTGGAACAGGCCGTGCTGTCGATCACGCAGATCCATGCCGGCGACGCCTACAACGTGATTCCCGGCGAGGCGGTGCTGCGCGGCACGGTGCGCACCTATTCGGTCGAGGTGCTCGACAAGATCGAGGAAGACATGCGCCGTATCGCCACCACGCTGCCGCAGGTGTACGGCGGCACCGGCACGCTGGATTTCGTGCGCGCCTACCCGCCGCTGGTGAACTGGGACAAGGAAACCGCGTTTGCCGCGCAGGTGGCCGAGGACACGTTCGGGGCCGAGAACGTGGTGCGCGACATGCCGCCCTTCATGGGCGCAGAGGACTTTTCGTTCTTCCTGGAGGCCCTGCCGGGCGCCTACCTGTTCCTGGGCAATGGCGATGGCGACCACCGCATGGAGACGTATCACGGCATGGGCCCCTGCCAGTTGCACAACCCCAACTACGACTTCAACGACGCGCTGTTGCCGGTGGGCGCGACCTACTGGGTCAAACTGGTCGAGGCTTATCTGCCGGCGCGGAAATAGCGGCATTCCGGCCGCCAGAGCGACAACCAGCCGCCCGCCTGTGCCCGGGCGGCTTTTTTCTATATGACGCCAGGCTTTGTTCAAACGCCCAGAACTTCGTTTGAGATAGGCAGCGCGCTTTTCATAATTGGTCATTCCTGATCCATCCGCGCCCGGGCTGGCTGGCCCGCGGCCTATCCTCGAGGAATGCCATGCAACTGTCTTCCGACCTGCGCGAACGGCTGATTCGCACCGCCAGCGGTGCCGGCGTGGCATTGGCGCTGGCGCTGGTGGCCCTGGCCTCGCCCACCCCTGCCTTGGCTGCGGGCGCCGCCGCCAGCCACGGCGTGGCGCTGGCGCCGCACGCGGCCGGTGCATTGGACTGTCTCGCATCCCTCCACGGTTGAGCCGCATCCGTGCCGACCTGTGGATATTCCGGTATCCCTAAAATAGTCCGGTACGCATCCACTGCGCCCCCGCATCCGCCGGCTGTGGCGCGGGTGCGCCTACCGGACCCGACATGCTGGCGACCTCTTCGATAGACCTGATTGGCAATACCCCCCTGATTACCCTGACCCGCGTGCATGACGGCCCCGGCCGCATCTTGGCCAAGGCAGAATTCCTGCAACCGGGCGGCAGCGTCAAGGATCGCGCCGCCAAGGCCATCCTGCTGGCCGCGCGCGCCGATGGCCGGCTGGCGCCCGGCATGCCGGTGGTTGAGATGACCAGCGGCAACATGGGGGCGGGCCTGGCCGTGGCCTGCGCCGCGCTGGGGCATCCGCTGGTGGTCACCATGTCGGTGGGCAACAGCCCCGCCCGCGCCCGCATGCTGGAAGGCCTGGGCGCCGAGGTGGTGCTGGTGCCGCAGGTCGATGGCGCCCCCGGGCAGGTCACTGGCGCCGACGTCGAGGCGGCGGCCCGGGTGGCCGCCGCGCTGGCGCGCGAACGCGGCGGTTTCTACGTCGACCAGTTCAATGCTGTTGAATGCATCGCCGCGCACGAAACCGGCACCGGCCGCGAAATCCTGCAACAGCTCGGCGCCCCGGTGGACGGCTGGGTCGCGGCCGTCGGTACCGGCTGCACCTTCATGGGCGTGGCGCGCGCGCTCAAGGCGGCGAGCGCCGCGACCGTTTGTGCGGCGGTCGAGCCACTGGGCTGCGAAGTGCTGGCGGGAACGCCGGTGACCAAGGCGCGCCACTTGATCCAGGGCACCAGCTACGGCGCCGTGCCGCCGCATTGGGATCCGACCCTGATGGACCTGAGTATCGCGGTGACCGACGACGAGGCGCAGCAATGGCGCCGGCGGCTGGCCGTGCGCGAAGGGCTGTACGTAGGCTATTCCGCTGCTGCCAACGTGTGCGCGGCGGCCAAGCTGTTGGGCTCGGGTCGGCTGCCTGCGGATGCGACGGTGGTCACGGTGCTGTGCGATACGGGCCTGAAGTACTAGAAAGCGGGTTTTCCACAGCTTTCGCGGAAAACGCTATCCACACGCCTGTGGAATTCCTGTGGATTGCCTGTGAATTGGCTGTGGACGAATGGGGATAACTTTTTTCGACCTAGTTGTGGAAAAGTCGCCCGCGGCGGTTTTCGGAGCAAAAAGCGGGCGAAACAAGCAGGTTTGGGCAGAAAACCAGCCATACACGCGGCCAAAAAATAGCAGCAGAAAGAAAACGGGCGGCCCCGTGGGGCCGCCCGATGTGCGCCGCGCGGCGCCTGCCGTGCGCGAATGTCGTGGCTACAGCTTCAGTCCCAGCGCCTTGGCCACGCCGGCCGCGTAGGCCGGATCGGCCTTGCGGAAGTGCTCAAGCTGGCGGCGCTGGATTTCCTCGGGCACGCCGGCCATGTGGCGGCCGATGTTGCCGAACAGCAGTTCCTGCTGCGCCGGCGTCATCAGGCGGAACAAGGCGCCCGGCTGCGAGTAGTAGTCGTCATCGACGCGGTGGTTCCAGCGCGCGGCGGCCTGGCCGTCCAGGGGCAGCGGCGGTTCGCCGGCCGACGGGGTTTCCTTCCATTCGCCGGCGCTGTTGGGCTCGTAGTTGAGCGTGCCGCCGGCATTGCCGTCCACGCGCGCCGCGCCGTCGCGGTGATAGCTGTGGAACGGGCAGCGCGGGGCGTTCACCGGGATCTGGTGATGGTTGATGCCCAGGCGGTAGCGGTGCGTGTCACCGTAGGAGAACAAGCGGCCCTGCAGCATCTTGTCCGGCGAGAAGTCGATGCCCGGTACCACGTTGGCGGGCGTGAAGGCGGCCTGTTCGACCTCGGCGAAGTAGTTCTCCGGGTTCTTGTTCAGTTCCAGCACGCCCACTTCGATCAGCGGGTAATCGCCGTGCGGCCACACCTTGGTCAGATCGAACGGATTGATGTGATAGGTCTCGGCTTCGGCCGCGGGCATGATCTGCACCTTCAGCGTCCACTTCGGGAAGTTGCCCTGCTCGATGTTGTCGAACAGGTCGCGCTGCGAACTCTCGCGATCGTGGGCCACGACCTGCGCGGCTTCCTCGTCGGTCAGACAGGCGATGCCCTGCTGCGACTTGAAGTGGAATTTCACGTAGAAGCGTTCGCCTTCGGCATTGACGAAGCTGAAGGTGTGCGAGCCGAAGCCGTGCTGCTGGCGCAGGTTGGCGGGAATGCCGCGGTCGCTCATCAGGATGGTGACCTGGTGCAGCGATTCGGGGCTGAGCGACCAGAAATCCCAGGCCGCGGTGGCGCTGCGCAGGTTGGTCTTGGGATCGCGCTTCTGGGTGTGGATGAAGTCCGGGAACTTGAGCGGGTCGCGGATGAAGAACACCGGGGTGTTGTTGCCGACCAGGTCCCAGTTGCCTTCGTCGGTGTAGAACTTGATGGCGAAGCCGCGCACGTCGCGTTCGGCGTCGGCGGCGCCGCGTTCGCCAGCCACGGTCGAAAACCGCAGGAACAGCGGAGTCTGCTTGCCGACCTTGGAGAAGATGCTGGCGCGGGTGTACTTGGTGATGTCGTGGGTGACGGTGAAGGTGCCATAAGCGCCCGAACCCTTGGCGTGCACCACCCGCTCCGGGATGCGTTCACGGTCGAAATGGGCGAGCTTTTCTATCAGCCAGAAGTCCTGCAACAGCGCCGGGCCGCGCGGGCCGGCGGTCAGCGTGTTGTTGTTGTCGGCCACCGGGGCGCCCGAGGCGGTGGTCAGATGCTTCTTGTCGGTCATGGCACACACTCCCTACGAAATTCCTGGAATGCGCGGCACCGGGGCCGCGCAACGTGATCGGATACCGCCCCGGGACATTGCCGGCCGGGGTATATCTCCGACACATCATAGGGGTCAATGCTTGTAGTGTGAAGTTGATTGATCTTTCCAATTTAATTGAAAATAACTATCGATGGCGCGACTTGGCGCGCATCGCCGCCAAACCTGCGTACAACCGGGACAAAAAAAACCGGCCCCCAGGGGCCGGTTCTTCATGGCGCGAGCGGTAATCAGCGGTTGGCCGCGGCTTCCGTCTTGCGCTGCATGGCGCGGGTGATGGACCACTGCTGCGCGATCGACAAGGTGTTGTTGACGCACCAGTAGAGCACCAGGCCGGCCGGGAAGAAGAACATCATCCCGCCGAACACCAGCGGCATGATCATCATGACCTTGGCCTGGACGGGGTCCGGCGGCGTCGGGTTCAGCTTGATCTGCAGGAACATGGTGGCCATCATGATGGCGGGCAGAATGAAGTACGGATCGCGGATCGACAGGTCGTGCACCCACAGGATCCACGGCGCGCCGCGCATTTCAACGCTGGCCAGCAGCACCCAGTACAGCGAGATGAACACCGGGATCTGCACCACCATCGGCAGGCAGCCGCCCAGCGGGTTGATCTTCTCGGTGCGGTACATCTCCATCATGGCCGCGTTGAGCTTCTGCTTGTCGTCGCCGTACTTTTCCTTCAGGGCCTGCAGGCGCGGGGCCACCTGCTTCATGCGGGCCATGGAGCGGTAGCTGGCAGCGGCCAGGGGGTAGAACAGCGCCTTGATCAGCACGGTCAGGGCGACGATGGTCCAGCCCCAGTTGCCCAGGATGGAGTGCAGCCAGGTCATCAGCTTGAACAGCGGCTTGGCGATGATGGTCAGCCAGCCGTAGTCCACCACCAGTTCGAGGCCGGGGGCGAGCGCGGCCATGGCCTTTTGGTCTTGCGGACCGACCCACAGGTGCGAATCGACGCGGGCGGCGGCGCCCGGGGCGATCTCGCCCACGGCTTCGATGGTGCGGGCGGCGTACAGGTTCTTCTGCACCTCCAGCACTTCGTTGTTGCGCGGCTTGCCTTGCGGCGGCACCCAGGCGGTGGCGAAGTAGTGCTGCACCACGGCGATCCAGCCGTTGTCGGCCTGCTTGATGTAGTTGGCCTTCTTCTTCTCGATGTCGGCGAAGGTCATCTTCTGGAACTTGTCCTGTTCCGAGTAGACGGCGATGCCGGTGAAGGTGTGATAGAAGCTGGAGGTGTCGGCCGGGTCGTTGCCGTCGCGCTCGAGCTGCAGGTACAGCGCGGGCGTCACGGGAGCGGAGCCGACGTTGGCCAGATCGTGGCGCACGTCGATGTCGTAGCGGCCGCGATGCAGGGTGAAGGTCTTGGTGACCTTGACGCCGCCCGATTCCGCTTCGAAGGTCACCACCAGGCTGTCGCCGGTCATCTGGCGCTCGGTCGAGACGACGCGGAACGGCGTCAGGTGGGTCGGGAAGTTCTGGCCGTTGGCGGCGCCGACCACGCCGGTCTGGGCGACGTAGTTCAGGCCGGCGGAGCGATCGAGCAGCACAGTGGGCTTGTCGGGCTGGCCGGTGGCCGGGTACTTCAGCAGCTCGGCGCGCACCAATTGGGCGCCCAGCGTGTCGAAGGTCAGGCGCAGCACGTCGGTGGTGACGACCACCTCTTCGGAGCGCGTCGGCGCCGGCGTGGCGGCGCCCGGCACCGTGGACGGCGCGGCCGCGGCGCTGGCGGCCGGGGCAGTGGGCACCGAGGGCGTCGCGTTGTTCGCGGCGGCCGGCGTGCCGTTGGCGTTCGCGCTGGCCGTGGGCGTGGGGCCCCCGAACAACGACGGTTTGCCGTTATGGATCTGCCAGTTGTTCCAAAGGAGCAACAGCGAGAAGGAGAAAATCATCCAGAGGACGGTTCGTCGGATATCCATGGTGCCTACTGAAGTGAATACGGGCCAGCAAAGCCCGCCAGTTTAGCGTCAATCATGCTCGGTGCGGTGGCCATGGGAACAGCAGGCACCGCCATTGGTTCCCTTGGACGGCGGAACCGGGTCCCAGCCGCCGGGCGACCAGGGGTGGCAGCGGCCGATGCGCCTCAGCATCAGCCAGAAGCCGCGCCAGGGGCCGTGGCGTTCAATGGCTTCGATCGCATAGGCCGAGCAAGTCGGGGTGAAGCGGCACTGCCGGCCGATCCAGGGGCTCAGGAAAAACCTGTAGAACCGGATCGGGGCAATGAGAATTGCGGCCCCCACGGAACGCCCGCGTCGCGGGCGGCCAGCCTGCCGGGGGCCGGGCGCGCTCATCGCGCGATCCGCTCGAAGTGAGCGTCCGCTTCGGCCCGGGCCGCCTGTTTCAGGGCGGTGAGCGTGGCGGGTGTCACTTTGCTGTGCAGCCGCACGACGTAGTCTTTCGCCGGCAGCCCAAGCCGCCGGTGACGGAACGCCTCGCGGATGACCCGCTTGATGGCGTTGCGCGTGGTGGCGTGGGCGGCGAAGCGCTTGGCGATCACCAGGCCCAGGCGGGCACAGGCGTCCTGGCCGGAAGGCAGATCGTTGGAAGCGGCGCTCACAACGAAAAACGCCCCTCGGGCAAGACGCCGGCCTTTGAGGGCGGCGGCGAACTCGGAGGGGCGATGCAGCCGCGCCTCCGGCGGAAGCGTGGCGCGCGGCATGGACTGCGGGTCAGGCGTGGGTCTGGCGTCTGCGCGACGGCAAGACTTAGACGGCCAGACGCTTGCGGCCCTTGGCGCGGCGGGCGTTCAGGATGGCGCGGCCAGCGCGGGTCTTCATGCGCACGCGGAAACCATGGGTGCGCTTGCGGCGGGTAACGGAAGGTTGGTAGGTGCGTTTCATGGACGATCCACAAAAAGAACAAAAGTCAGAAGGGACCTGCCCGGAGGGTTCCTGGTCGCAAATCCGGTAGCGGGTATCTAGTAAGCGTTTCGCTGCGAATCCGTATGTGACATTGACATGCACATGCGGATTCACTGGCAAAGACAGGCTTGTAGACGGGGCTCTGGTCCGGGTAATCCCCGGGCGACCTATTCAGCAAGGCACAGTGCCGGGGACGGGGTAAGTGTAACCATTACCCTATTACCCGTGCGAATCTGGGCCTTCTGCGAAACCTTCTGACAGACAGAATTCGGAAAAGCCCACCATTTCAGCAAGTTTTCCCTGTCTTGTCAAACAGTTAAGGGGCGGCACTGTGCAGGCTCATGCCCTACCCTGTGGATAACCCGTGCCCAGGCAAGGTAGAATCGAGGTTTGAATAAGAGCGACATGAAAGAATTCTGGCAGACCTGCGTCAGTCGTCTTGAGCAGGAACTCCCCCCCCAACAAATCAGCGCGTGGATACGACCGCTGGTCCCGCTTGCGTATGACGAAACGCAGGCGGTGCTGCGCGTTGCCGCCCCCAACCGGTTCAAGCTGGACTGGGTGCGCAAGAACTTCTCCCACCAGATCGAAGCGTTGGCCGCGGAGTGGTTCGAGCGTCCGGTACAGGTCCTGTTCGAATTGCCCACGCAAGGCACCACCCCGCGCATGCCGGTGGCGCCGGTGCGCGCGCAGCCGCCCGTGCCGACCGCGCCATCGGCCGCCGCGCCCCTGGGCGGGGCGCCGCCACCTGGCATGCCGGCGCAGCAGCCCGCCGCCCCCGCACCCGTCGCGACCACCGCGGCGGCCGCGGCCGTGAACGCGGACGCCGCCAACATCGTGTACGAGCGCTCGCGCCTGAACACCGACCTGACGTTCGAGAACTTCGTGACGGGCAAGGCCAACCAGTTGGCGCGCGCCGCCGCGCTGCAGGTGGCCGAGAATCCGGGCACCTCGTACAACCCGCTGTTCCTGTACGGCGGCGTGGGCCTGGGCAAGACCCACCTGATCCACGCCATCGGCAACGCCATGGTGGCGGCGGGCACCGGGGTGCGCGTGCGCTACGTGCACGCCGACCAATACGTGTCCGACGTGGTCAAGGCCTACCAGCGCAAGGCGTTCGATGACTTCAAGCGCTACTACCATTCGCTCGACCTGCTGCTGATCGACGATATCCAGTTCTTCTCCGGCAAGAACCGCACGCAGGAAGAATTCTTCTATGCGTTCGAGGCGATGGTGGCGCAGCGCAAGCAGATCATCATCACCAGCGATACCTATCCGAAGGAACTGTCGGGCATCGACAGCCGCCTGATCTCGCGCTTCGATTCCGGCCTGACGGTCGCGATCGAGCCGCCCGAACTCGAGATGCGCGTGGCGATCCTGCTGCGCAAGGCGGAGTCCGAAGGCGTGCCGATGCCCGAGGAAGTGGCGTTCTTCATCGCCAAGCACCTGCGCAGCAACGTGCGCGAGCTCGAAGGCGCGTTGCGCAAGGTGCTGGCCTATGCCCGCTTCCATGGCCGCGACGTGCTCACCGTGGACGTCTGCAAGGAAGCCCTGAAGGATCTGCTGTCCGTGTCCAACGGCCAGATCACCGTCGAGAACATCCAGAAGACGGTGGCGGATTTCTACAAGATCAAGGTGGCCGACATGTATTCGAAACGCCGGCCGGCCAATATCGCTTTGCCGCGCCAGGTCGCCATGTACCTGGCCAAGGAGCTGACCCAGAAAAGCCTGCCGGAAATCGGCGATCTGTTCGGTGGCCGTGACCACACCACCGTATTGCATGCCGTACGCAAGATTTCCGACGCCCGCGCCAAGCAAGCGGAGCTCAACCATACCCTGCACGTGTTGGAACAAACTCTAAAAGGATGACCATGCAACTCGTACAAACCACACGCGATGCATTGCTGAAACCGCTGTCGACCGTGGCGGGCATCGTCGAAAGACGCCATACCCTGCCCATCCTGGCGAACATCCTGATGCGCAAGGAAGGCAACAAGGTTGCTTTCATTGCGACCGACCTGGAAGTGCAGATCACCACGCATGCCGACTTCGGCGTGGGTCACGACAACGAGTCCACCACGGTCGCGGCGCGCAAGCTGCTGGACATCCTGAAGGCCCTGCCGGACACCGGCGACGTGCGCCTGGCGCTGGCCAGCAACAAGCTGTCGGTGCAGTCGGCCAAGAGCCGCTTCGCGCTGCAGACGCTGGCCGCCAGCGAATTCCCCACCGTGGCCCAGCCCGAGCAGTGGGACGTGTCGCTGACCATGCCGCAGCGCACGCTGCGCCACCTGTTCAACATGGTGCACTTCGCCATGGCGCAACAGGACATCCGCTACTACCTGAACGGCATGCTGCTGGTGTTCGAGCCGGGCCGCGTGCGCGCGGTCGCCACCGACGGCCACCGCCTGGCGCATTGCTCCACCGAGGCCGACGGCATCAGCGAACGCCATGAAGTCATCGTGCCGCGCAAGACCGTGCTGGAAATGCAGCGCCTGCTGGAAGATTCCGACGAGCCCGTCTCGATCGACGTGGCGCCGGGCCAGATCCGTTTCCGCTTCGGCGACGTCGAGCTGGTGTCCAAGCTGGTCGAAGGCAAGTTCCCCGACTTCACCCGTGTCATCCCGACCAACTACACGCGCCACTTCCTGGTGAACCGCGAAGCCCTGCAGGGCAGCCTGCAGCGCGCCGCCATCCTGACCACCGACAAGTTCAAGGGCGTGCGCCTGCAACTGGCGCAGAACCAGATGAAGATCTCTTCTTCCAACGCCGAGCAGGAAGAGGCGCAGGAAGAAATCGACATCGACTACGGCCACGAGCCGCTGGACGTGGGCTTCAACGTCGGCTACCTGCTCGACGTGCTGTCCAACGTCAAGGTGGACAACATCCAGTGGTCGGTCATGCCCGATGCCAACGCGTCGGCGCTCATCACCCTGCCCGAAGACGACCAGTTCAAGTACGTCGTCATGCCCATGCGGATCTGAGTCCGCGCCACTGTGGGTTTGTGCCGCCCGCGGGCCCGATGGCCCGCCGGCGGTCCGGCCGCCAGGCCGTTCTTTAAAGCGTTATCGATACAGACATGTCAGATCAGCAGAACACCACTCCCGAGAACAGCGGCTACGGCGCGGACTCGATCAAGATGCTCAAGGGGCTGGAGGCCGTGCGCAAGCGCCCCGGCATGTACATCGGCGACACGTCCGACGGTACCGGCTTGCACCACATGGTGTTCGAAGTCGTCGACAACGCCATTGACGAAGCGCTGGCCGGCTATTGCGACGACATCGTCGTCACGATCCACACCGACAACTCGATCTCGGTGACCGACAACGGCCGCGGCATTCCCACCGATATCCACAAGGACGACGAATTCCACCGCAGCGCGGCGGAAATCGTCATGACCGAACTGCATGCCGGCGGCAAGTTCGACCAGAACTCGTACAAGGTGTCCGGCGGCCTGCACGGCGTGGGCGTGTCGTGCGTGAACGCGCTGTCCGAGTGGCTGCGCCTGACCATCCGCCGCAACGGCGAAGTGCACCAGATGGAATTCCGCCAGGGCGAGCGCGTTGCGCCCCTGGCCGTGACCGGCACGACCGACAAGCGCGGCACCGAAGTGCGCTTCCTGGCCGACCCGATCATCTTCACCAACATCGAGTACCACTACGAGATCCTCTCCAAGCGCCTGCGCGAGCTCTCGTTCCTGAACAACGGCGTCAAGATCCGCCTGATCGACCAGCGCCAGGGCAAGGAAGAGAACTTCGCCTTCTCGGGCGGCGTGAAGGGCTTCGTCGAATACATCAACCGCGCCAAGACGGTGCTGCACCCGAACGTGTTCTCGGTTACCACCGAGTCGTCGGCGGGCGGCGTGCCGGTGGGCGTGGAAGTGGCGATGCAGTGGAACGACAGCTACAGCGAAAGCGTGCTGTGCTTCACCAACAACATCCCGCAGCGCGACGGCGGCTCGCACCTGACCGGCCTGCGCGCGGCGATGACCCGCATCATCAACAAGTACATCACCGACAACGAACTGGCCAAGAAGGCCAAGGTCGAGACCTCCGGCGACGACATGCGGGAAGGCCTGGCCTGCGTGCTGTCGGTGAAGGTGCCCGAACCCAAGTTCAGCAGCCAGACCAAGGACAAGCTGGTGTCCAGCGAAGTGCGGCCGGCCGTTGAAGAAGCCGTGGCCCGCACGCTGGAAACCTGGCTGCTGGAGCATCCGAACGACGCCAAGGCGCTGTGCGGCAAGATCGTCGAAGCCGCCCGCGCGCGCGAAGCCGCCCGCAAGGCGCGCGAGATGACGCGCCGCAAGAGCGTGCTGGAAGGCGCCGGCCTGCCCGGCAAGCTGGCCGACTGCCAGGAGAAAGACCCGGCGCTGTGCGAGCTGTACATCGTCGAGGGCGACTCGGCAGGCGGCTCGGCCAAGCAGGGCCGCGACCGCAAGTTCCAGGCCATCCTGCCGCTGCGCGGCAAGGTGCTGAACGTCGAGAAGGCGCGCTTCGACCGCCTGATCGCCAGCGAGCAGATCGCCACGCTGATCACCGCGTTGGGCACCAGCATCGGTCCGGACTTCAACGTCGACAAGCTGCGCTACCACCGCCTCATCATCATGACCGACGCGGACGTGGACGGCGCGCACATCCGCACGCTGCTGCTGACGCTGCTGTACCGCCAGATGCCCGAGCTGGTGCAGCGCGGTTATGTCTACATCGCGCAGCCGCCGCTGTACAAGGTCAAGGTCGGCCGCGAAGAGCGCTACCTGAAGGATGACCAGGAAGAAGCGCAGTTCATGCTGCAGCAGGCCCTGAAGGACGCCGAGATCATCGCGGGCGGCAACATCATCCGCGGCGAGGAGCTGAGCGAGTTGGCGCGCCAGTACGTGGCCGCCGACGGCGTCATTGCGCGCCTGTCGCGCGTGTTCGACGTGGCCGCCTTGTCGGCCATGGCCGAGGGCGTGGAAATCAACCTGGACACGGCCGAGGCCGCCGCCGATTCGGCCAAGCGCCTGGCCGACGCCATGCGCGATCCGGTCAGTGGCAATGGCGTGGAGGTCGTGCCCGAGTTCGACGCCACGACCGAGCGCCACCGCCTGTCGATCCAGCGCATGCACCATGGCAACGTGCGCGTCAGCATCATCGACGCCGACTTCATCGGCGGCTCCGACTACGCTGTCCTGTCGAAGGCGGCCAAGAGCTTCTCCGGCAAGGTCGGCCCGCAGTCGCTGGTGGCGCGTGGCGAAGGCGACAAGCGCAAGGAACAGAACGTTTCCGACTTCCGCGAGGCCATGCAATGGCTGCGCAGCGAAGCCGAACGCGGCATCTCCAAGCAGCGCTACAAGGGCCTGGGCGAAATGAACCCCGATCAGTTGTGGGAAACCACCATGGATCCGAAGGTGCGCCGCCTGCTGCGCGTGCAGATCGAGGACGCCATCGCGGCCGACGAGGTCTTCACCACGCTGATGGGCGACGACGTCGAACCGCGCCGCAACTTCATCGAGACGCACGCGCTGTCGGCGGGGAACATCGACGTTTGATCTGCCGGCACGGCCCGGGTGTCCGACAGGCCATCCGGCGTGCAAGAAGTAAGAGAAAGGGGCTGCATTCGTGTGAACTGACGTGCCCCCCGAAGGTTGGATCAGTGTCCAACTTCTGGGGGTCAGTTCACTCGTGCAGCCCCTTCTTGTTTGGCGAGCGGGGGGGGGCCGCGCGGTGCTTGCGCCCTACCCCTGCACGTCACTCGCCCAAGGTTCCGCCGTCAACCGTTCCGCCAGGTATTCAATCAGCGCCTGCACCCGCGCCGGCCGCCGGCGCCCGGGCGGCGTGACGATGTGCAGCGCGATGGGGTCGACCCGCCAGTCGTCCATGGCGGTTTCCAGCGCGCCCGATTGCAGGTCTTCCCAGGCCAGGAATTCCGGTTGCAGCGCCAGGCCCAGGCCGGCCTGCAACGCGGGTGACAGCGCCTCGGCGTTGTTGACGTTCAACTGCACCGGCAGCGACTGTGAGAACTCGCCGTGCTTGTCGTGGCGAAAGCGCCAGCTCGAACCGTTGCGCGCGTACATGTATTGCAGCGCGGTGTGCTGCGCCAGGTCGCGCGGATGCCTGGGCTTGCCGGCGCGCTTGAAGTAGCTGGGCGCGCCTACCAGCAGGATGCGCACCGAGCACAGGCGCCGCGCCAGCAGCGTCGAGTCCACCAGGTTGGAGATGCGCAGGGCAAGGTCGAAGCGTTCGGACACCAGGTCCGACTGCTTGTCGTTGAATTCGATCTCCAGGTCGACATCGGGATGCGCCTGCATGAAAGGCGGCAGCATCGGCGCCAGGTGGGTGACGCCGAACGACATGGGCGCGGCCAGGCGGATCTTGCCGCGCAGGCTGGTGGATTTCTCGGTGACCTCGGCCTCGACCGCCTCGCCTTCTTCCAGGATGCGGGCGGCGCGTTCCAGCGCCGCGTAGCCGGACTCGGTCAGGGACATGCTGCGCGAGGTGCGGTGGAACAGCATGGTCTTCATCTTGGTTTCCAGACGCGTGATGGTCTTGGACACCGTGGCCTGGGACAGGGACAGTTCGGCCGCCGCCTTGGCGAACGAGCCCGTGTCGGCGACCTTGGCGAAGATCGCCCAGCCTTCCAGATCCGGCAGTTTGTTCATGGTGATTCTCGCAAAGAAATTCGCGTCGATGATAGCGGCTGACTATGTGGCGAACAAGAATCCTCTGGGGGACAGGCCAGGTAAATGGCCCTGTCATGGGGATCATGCAAAAAATGGAAAGGATGCAATTCCCGGTTGCGGATTCTCAGGCGGGGAGCGGGTCCCTAATATGCCTATACCGACAGACGACGTGAACGAAACCCCTCAAGCGGCATTCGGACACGACGGCAGCGGGGCAAGCCGGAACGGTTTGCGCAGTGCCCGAATTCACCTAGCCGCATTTCCTTGAACGATTCCTTGAAAGAGAGAGCCACCATGTCCGCCAACAAGTACCTCGAAGTCCTGACCCCGCAGAACAGCCAGATCATCTTCATCGACCAGCAGCCGCAGATGGCTTTTGGCGTGCAGTCGATCGACCGCCAGACGCTCAAGAACAACGTGGTGGGCCTGGCCAAGGCCGCGCGCGCCTTCAACATCCCGACCACCATCACCACCGTGGAAACCGATGGCTTCTCGGGCAACACCTATCCCGAACTGCTGGCCGTGTTCCCCGAGAACAAGATCCTGGAACGCACCTCGATGAACTCGTGGGACGACCAGAACGTGCGCGACGCGCTGGCCGCCAACGGCCGCAAGAAAATCGTGGTGGCCGGCCTGTGGACCGAAGTCTGCAACACCACCTTCGCCCTGTGCGCCATGCTGGAAGGCGACTACGAGATCTACATGGTGGCCGACGCTTCGGGCGGCACCTCGGCGGATGCGCACAAGTACGCGATGGACCGCATGGTCCAGGCCGGCGTGGTGCCGGTGACCTGGCAGCAAGTCATGCTGGAATGGCAGCGCGACTGGGCCCGCAAGGAAACCTATGACGCCGTGACCGGCATCGCCAAGGAACATTCGGGCGCGTACGGCATGGGCATCGATTACGCCGTGACCCACGTCCACAAGTTGGCCGAGCGCGTGCAGCACGGTGAACGCATCGGCCCCAACCCGGCCAAGTAAGACGCAAGCCGCGGGCGACCGGAGATCCGGCCGCCCGCGGCGATTTCTTCGCATACACGGCGGGGGGCGCGACCAGTGGCCCCTGGCGATCCAGGAACGTTTCCATGCCAGTCAATTCCACGCCCTCCCGGGGCGGCTTCGCACCGCTGCGCCAACCCGTCTTTGCCGTGCTTTGGGCGGCCGCGGTGGTGGGCAATGTCGGCAGCTTCATGCGTGACGTCGCCAGCTCGTGGCTGGTGACCGACCTGTCGGCCAGTCCGGCGGCGGTGGCGCTGATCCAGACGGCGGCCACGCTGCCCATCTTCCTGCTGGCGATTCCCGCCGGGGTGCTGTCGGACATTCTCGACCGTCGCCGCTTCCTGATTTTCGTGCAGTTGCTGCTGGCCTCGGTCAGCGGCACGTTGCTGCTGTTGTCGCACTTCGGCGCGCTGACGGTGGATTATCTGATCGCGCTGACCTTTGTCGGCGGCATCGGCGCGGCGCTGATGGGGCCGACCTGGCAGTCGATCGTGCCCGAGCTGGTGCCGCGCGAGGACCTCAAGGGCGCGGTGGCGCTCAATTCCCTGGGCATCAATATCGCGCGCGCCATCGGTCCCGCGGCGGGCGGCCTGATCCTGGCCAGCTTCGGCGCGGCGGTGACCTACGGCATGGACGTGTTGAGCTATGTGTTCGTGATCGCCGCCCTGCTGTGGTGGAAGCGCCCGGCCAAGGTCGACAGCGCCCTGTCGGAAAATTTCTTCGGCGCGTTCCGGGCCGGACTGCGCTACACGCGGGCCAGCAAGGAGCTGCATCGCGTGCTGCTGCGTGCCGCCGTGTTCTTCCTGTTCGCCAGCGCGGTGTGGGCCCTGCTGCCGCTGGTGGCGCGGCAGATGCTGGGCGGGTCTTCCGGGTTCTACGGCGTGCTGCTTGGCGCGGTGGGCGCGGGGGCCATCATCGGCGCCCTGGTCATGCCGAAGCTGGGCGCCAAGCTCAATGCGGACGGCCTGGTGCTGCTGGCCTCGGTGGTCAGCGCGGCGGTGATGGGCGTGCTGGTGTTCGCGCCGCCCAAGTGGCTGGCGGTGCTGATGCTGGTGCTGCTGGGCATGGGCTGGATCACGGCGCTGACGACTTTCAACGGCGTGGCCCAGGCGATCCTGCCGAACTGGGTGCGCGGCCGCGGCCTGGCGGTGTACCTGATGGTGTTCAACGGTGCGATGGCGGCCGGCAGCCTGGGCTGGGGGCTGGTGGCGCGCGAGATCGGCGTGCCCTATGCGCTGGTGGCCAGCGCGCTGGGCCTGGTGATCGTGGCGCTGCTGTTCCACCGGGCGCAACTGCCGGTGGGCGAGGCCGACCTGCAGGCGTCGAACCACTGGCCCGAGCCGCTGGTGTCCGCGCCGGTGGCGAACGACCGCGGGCCGGTGCTGATCCAGGTCGAGTACCGCATCCGCCAGGCGGACCGCCCCGCCTTCCTGGAAGCGATGCGGCGCCTGTCGCAAGAGCGCCTGCGCGATGGCGCATACGCCTGGGGGGTGGTCGAGCACACGGGGGATCCGGAGCGGGTGGTGGAGTGGTTCTTCGTGGAGTCGTGGGCCGAGCACCTGCGCCAGCATCATCGCGTGTCGCATGCCGATGCCGACCTGCAGGCCGAGGCGCTGCGTTTCCATACCGGCGCGGACAAACCCGAAGTGCATCACTTCCTGGCTTTGAAACCTTGATGGCGATCGCCATCGCATCCGACTATCGTCCTGGAGCCGCATCATGATCGAGCGCCGTCCCCTGACCTCCCTGGGCCACGCCCGCCGCGGCTGGCTCGATGTGAAGCATCATTTCTCGTTCGCCAATTACCAGGACCCGGCGCGCATGCGCTGGGGCGCGCTGCGCGCCTGGAACGACGAGACCATCGCGCCCGGCGCGGGCTTTCCGCCGCTGTTGCACACGGATATGGAGATCATCACCTGCGTGCGTGAAGGCGCGTTGACGCACGAGGATGACCTGGGCAATCGCGGCCGCACGCGCGCCGGCGATGTGCAGGTGATGAGTGCGGGCAGCGGCGTGACGCACGCGGAATTCAATATGGAAGGCGGGCCGGCGCGCGTGTTCCAGATCTGGCTCGAACCGGATCGCCGCGGCGTGCCGCCCAGTTGGGGCCGCAAATCGTTTGCGCGCGAAGCTTGCCACGGCCGCTTCATCACGCTCGCCAGCGGCATCGAGGGCGATGACGACGCCCTGCCGATCCGCAGCGATGCGCGGGTGCTGGCGGTGGCGCTCAAGGCGGGCGAAGCCGCCACCTACCGTTTCGCGCGCGGCCGGCGCCGTGGCTACCTGGTTTCTTCCAAGGGACGCCTGACCATCAACGATGTCGAGATCGGCAGCGGCGATGGCGCCGCCATCCGCGACGAGATCGATCTGCGCATCACCGCGCTGGACGACGCCGAGCTGCTGCTGGCAGATACCCACGCATGACCCCATCACACACACGAGGACATTCATGAAGCTCTATCTACTTTCCCTGGGCGCCGGCCTGCTGGTCGGGGTGGTGTACAGCCTGCTGCAGGTGCGCTCGCCCGCGCCGCCGCTGGTGGCGCTGGTCGGCCTGCTCGGCATCCTGGTCGGCGAGCAGATCGTACCGGTAGGCAAGCAACTGCTCAACGGCACGGCGTTCGTTGCCGCCTGCGACAAGGAGAAGGCGGTCAGCCATGTATTCGGGCAGTTGCCCGGCCGCCGGGCGCAGGACCGGGATCAAGGTTGAACCCAGCGCCGCACCTGGGGAGATAATCGCATGCCGGCCCGCCGCGACCTCCCCGGTGTTGATCGTACGTTTGCCCTGAACAGATTTCGGGCGGATAGGCCGCCGCCCTTGCAACGGAGAACCCCCATGCAAAATGCCTCAACCGTCAACCCGGACGTCATCTTCCACAATGGCCGCATCACCACGCTGGACCGCGCCAAGCCGCTGGCAAGCGCCGTGGCGATCAAGGATGGCCGCTTCGTCGCCGTCGGCACCGATGCCGAAGTCATGGCGCTGGCCGGCCCGGCCACCCGGCGCGTCGACCTGAAACAGCGCGGCGCCCTGCCCGGCCTGTTCGACAACCATACTCATGTGGTGCGCGGCGGCCTGAACTACAACATGGAGCTGCGCTGGGACGGCGTGCGCTCGCTGGCCGACGCCATGGCGATGCTCAAGCGCCAGGTGGCCATCACGCCGGCGCCGCAATGGGTGCGGGTGGTGGGCGGTTTCACCGAGCACCAGTTCGCCGAGAAGCGCCTGCCTACGATCGAAGAAATCAACGCCATCGCGCCCGACACGCCGGTGTTCCTGCTGCACCTGTATGACCGCGCCCTGCTCAACGGCGCCGCGCTGCGCGCGGTGGGCTACACCAAGACCACGCCCAACCCGCCCGGCGGGGAGATCATCCGCGACGCGCAGGGCAACCCCACCGGGCTGCTGCTGGCCAAGCCGAATGCGACCATCCTGTACGCCACGCTGGCCAAGGGCCCCAAGCTGCCGTTCGACTACCAGGTCAATTCCACGCGCCATTTCATGCGGGAGCTGAACCGCCTGGGCGTGACCGGCGTGATCGACGCGGGCGGCGGCTTCCAGAACTACCCCGACGACTACGCCGTGATCCAGAAGCTGGCCGACGAAGGCCAGATGACGGTGCGGCTGGCCTACAACCTGTTCACGCAGAAGCCCAAGCAGGAGAAGGAAGACTTCCTCAAGTGGACTTCGAGCGTGAAGTACAAGCAGGGCACCGACTACTTCCGCCACAACGGCGCCGGCGAGATGCTGGTGTTCTCGGCCGCCGACTTCGAGGACTTCCGCGTCGAACGCCCGGACATGCCGCCCGAGATGGAAGGCGAGCTGGAGGAAGTGGTGCGCGTGCTGGTGCAGAACAAGTGGCCTTGGCGGCTGCATGCCACCTATGACGAGACCATTTCGCGCGCGCTGGATGTGTTCGAGAAGGTCAACCAGGACACGCCGCTGACCGGGCTGAACTGGTTCTTCGACCATGCCGAGACCATTTCCGACAAGTCGATCGACCGCATCGCCGCGCTGGGCGGCGGCATCGCCGTGCAGCACCGCATGGCCTATCAGGGCGAGTATTTCATCGAGCGCTACGGCGCGGCCGCGGCCGAGGCCACCCCGCCGATCGCCAAGATGCTGGATCGCGGCGTGAAGGTCTCGGCCGGCACCGACGCCACCCGGGTCGCGTCCTACAACCCGTGGGTGTCGCTGTCGTGGATGGTGACCGGCAAGACCGTGGGCGGCACCCGCCTCTACCCGGCGCGCAACTGCCTGGACCGCGAGACCGCGCTGCGCATGTGGACCGAGAATGTGGCCTGGTTCGCCAACGAGGAGGGCAAGCGCGGCCGCATCGAGCCGGGCCAATTGGCCGATTTCATCGTGCCGGACAAGGACTACTTCCGTTGCGGCGAAGACGAGATCTCGTTCCTGACCTCGGATCTGACGGTGGTCGGCGGCCGCGTGGTCTACGGCGCGGGGGAATTCGGGCCGCTCGACGACAACGCGCTGCCGCCCGCCATGCCGGACTGGTCGCCCACGCGCCTGTTCGGCGGCTATGCCGCCTGGGGCGACCCGGACGGCGCCGGCCGCAATTCGCTGGGCTACCGCAACATGGCGGCCTGCGCGTGCGCCAGCAACTGTGGCTTGCATGGGCATGACCATGCCAAGGCCTGGGCTTCGAACGCACCCAGTTCCGACCTGCAGGGCTTCTTCGGCGCCCTGGGGTGTTCCTGCTGGGCGGTTTGAGGGGGCGGCCATGAACGCGACCTTTCAATGGGAGCGGCGGCTGGCTGGCCTGGCCCGGCCGCTGTTCGGTTCCGCCGCCGTGCGGTTCCTGGCCTACCTGGGCCTGTGCGCCGCCTATCTGCAGGGCGGGCTGGTCAAGCTGACCGACTTTCCCGGCGCGCTGGCCGAGATGGCGCATTTCGGGCTGGCGCCCGCGCCGTTGTTCGCGGTGCTGGTGATTGCGCTGGAACTGACGGCGTCCGCCATGATCCTCGTGGGGCGGCTGCGCTGGCTCGGCGCGTTGGCGCTGGCGGGATTCACGCTGGTGGCCACGGGCATCGCCCTGCGTTACTGGGAGATGCCGGTGGGCCAGGAACGCTTCATGGCCGCCAATGCGTTCCATGAGCACCTGGGGCTGGCCGGCGGGTTGCTGCTGGTGGCGTGGCTGGATCTGCGCGAGTCCCGCCCGGCCGCCACGGCGACCTGAGCCACCCCGTTCCCGGCAAACGGCAGAAGGCCCCGGAGACGGGGCCTTCTGCGTTCATGGCAAGGCGGCGCGCCGCCCCTACCGCCCCGGCCGCGCTTTCAGGTCCGCCATTTCTTCCTGCATCAACTGGTGCGCGTAGCGCGAGAACACGCTGACCAGCCGGGTGCGGGTATGGTACGGCGGGTACAGCAGCGCCACTGTGACCGGCACCGCGGGACTGAAGGGGCGCACTTCGACGCCGTTGGCCTCGTATTCCTCGCGCGCGGCCAAGGGGTTGATCAGCGCCACGCCCAGGCCGGCGCCGACCAGCGCACAGACTGACGAACCCAGGCCGGCCTCGGCCACCGTCTGGCGTTCGACCTTGGCGGCCTTGAAGACGGCGTCGATCTTTTCCCGCAGCGGGGTCGCGCTGGGAAAGGAAATGAAGGGTTCGCCGGCGAAGTCGGCCGGCTTGAGCTTTTTCAGCTTGGTCAGCCGGTGGTTGCGGGGCAGTACCGCCACGCAGTTCATGGTTAGCACCGGCTCGACCTGGATGCCGGGGCTGTCGCCCGACAGCATGGCCAGGCCGGTATCGCAGAAGCCGGAACTGATCCAGTTGTGCACGGCGCTGGCGTTGCCGGAGTGGATCGAGACCATGACGTCGGGGTATTCGGTCTTGAAGGCGGCCACGATGCGCGCCAGCAGGCCGCCGGCCAGGCGCGGCATGGCCGCCACGCTCAGGCGGCTGGCGCTGAACGAACGGATGCTGGCGGCCGCGGATTCCAGGCCGGCCAGGCCGATGAAGGTCTTTTCCACCTCCTGGAAGAAGCGGGAACCATCCTGCGTCGGGGTAAGGCGGCTGCCGTTGCGATCGAACAGGGGGAACTGGGTAATTGCTTCCAATTGCGCGATTAAGCGGCTAACGTGCGGCTGCGAGGTATGCACTCTGCGTGCCGCGGCGGTCATGGATCCGGTCATCATGACGGCTCGGAAAGCCTCGATGTGTCGCAAGCCCATTCGTGTAATGGCCATATCAAATCCGTATAGAGGAATACCCGATTGGAACTGGATAAAACCATAACGCTAGTTGATACTTTTTGCCAGCCGCGGGGCTCATCGCGGGACGCGGCGGTACCCATGCAATCCGGCACCGCTGTTCGTGAACATAAACACGCGCCGCTCGACCGGCGCCAAGGGAATACGATGAAAGCATTTGCCGCGATTTCGGTCGCCGCCGCCCTGTTCGGCAGCGCCGCCGCCCACGCCGAAGGTCCCAGCCGCCTGGACAAGATCCGCGACAGCGGTGTGATCACCATCGGCCACCCCGAGACCTCGGTGCCGTTCGCCTACCTGGACGGCAACCAGAAGCCGATCGGCTACACCGTCGAGATCTGCCAGGAGATCGCCCAGCACATCAAGACCGCGCTCAAGCTGCCCAAGCTGGAAGTGCGCTACAACCCGACCACGTCGGCCACCCGCATCCCGCTGCTGGCCAACGGTACCATCGACCTGGAATGCGGCAATACCACCAACAACCTGGAGCGCCACAAGCTGGTGTCGTTCGCGCCCACGACCTTCGTGGCGCAGGTGGTGCTGGTGGCGCGCAAGGACGGCGGCGTCGACCCCAACAACCTGGCGTCGTTCCGCGGCAAGACCATCGCGGCGCAGGCCGGCGGCCAGACCTTCAAGCTGATTTCGCGTTTGAACGCCGAGGGCAACCTGGGCATTACCATGGCGCCCACCAAGGATACGGCGGAAACGCTGCTGATGGTGGAATCGGGCCGCGCCGCCGGTTCGGCCAACGATGACGGCATCGCCTATGGCGTGGTGGCTTCGTCGAAGAACCCGGATGTGTTCGTGATCGGCACCAAGGGCCTGGAGATCGCCCCGTACGGCATCATGGAACCCAAGGATGACCCGGCCTTCAAGAAGGTGGTCGACGATGCGGTGCTGGACATGATCAAGACCGGCCGCGTCGCGGCGATCTACGACAAGTACTTCAATTCGCCGATCCCGCCCAAGCAGATCAACCTGAAGTACCCGATGAGCGACGCGCTCAAGCGCGCGCTGGCGCATCCCACCGACTCTGGCGACCCCAAGGCCTACGAGTAAGCCGGTATGCCGCGGCGGCCCGGCGTGGGCGCCGCGCTGCCGCGCGATCCAGGGCGCCGGCCGCCGGCGCCTTTTTCTTTCGTTGTCCACAGGTCCTGAAGCATGAATTACAACTGGAGCTGGAGCGTATTCCTGGACATGTCGCCCGATGGCGTGCATACGTTCCTGCAGACCATCCTGATCGGCGTGGGCTGGACCCTGGCGCTGGCCCTGACGGCGTGGGTGTTTTCGCTGCTGCTGGGATCGTGCCTGGGCGTGATGCGTACGGCCTCGTCGCGCCTGGCCAATGCGGCAGGCGCGACCTATGTCGAGATTTTCCGCAACGTGCCGCTGCTGGTGCAGATGTTCCTGTGGTACTTCGTGCTGCCGGAACTGCTGCCGCATGCGTGGGGCCTGGCCATGAAGCAAATGCCGCAGCCCTGGGGGCAGTTCGTGCCCGCGGTGCTGTGCCTGGGCTTTTACGGGTCGGCGCGCGTGGCCGAGCAGTTGCGCGCCGGCATCCAGTCGCTGCCGCGCGGCCAGTTCCAGGCGGGCACCGCGCTCGGCCTGACCGAGACGCAGGTGTACCGCTACATCATCCTGCCCGAGGCCTATCGCATCGTGCTGCCGCCGTTGACCTCGGAGTTCATGGGCACGATCAAGTATTCGTCGGTGGCGCTGACCATCGGCCTGCTGGAGTTGACCGGCCAGACCCGCTCGATGGCGGAGTTCAGTTTCCATATCTTCGAGGCGTTTTCGGCGGCGACCGTGATCTACCTGATCCTGAACGGCATGGTGGTGCTGGGCATGCGCCTGCTTGAACGCCATGTGGCGGTGCCCGGCCTGATCGGCGCGGCGACCAGGAACGGACGCTAGGAACCGCCATGGGCAAATTCGATTTCGACGTGATCGGCAGCGCACTGCCGTACCTGTTCCAGACCGGCATGACGTTCACGCTGACCCTGACGCTGCTGGCGGCGGTGATGGGGCTGGCGCTGGGCACCGTGCTGGCCATGATGCGCCTGTCGCGCTACCGCATCCTGTCGGTACCGGCGGGCATCTACGTGAACGTGATGCGTTCGGTGCCGCTGCTGCTGGTGATCTTCTGGTTCTACTTCCTGGTGCCGTACATCGCGGCGTGGATCGTGGGTTCGCCCACGCCGCTGCGGGTGGGGGCGTTCAATTCGGCGGTGGTCACGTTCACGCTGTTCGAGGCCGCGTACTTCTGCGAGATCATGCGCGCCGGCATCCAGTCGATCGCGCGCGGGCAGGTGTCGGCCAGCATGGCGCTGGGCCTGAACCACTGGCAGGGCATGCGCTACGTGATCCTGCCGCAGGCCATCCGCAACATGGTGCCGGCGCTGCTGACGCGGGTCATCATCCTGTTCCAGGACACCTCGCTGGTGTACGTGTTGTCGTTGACCGATTTCCTGGGCGCGGCGTCCAAGATCGGCCAGCGCGACGGCCGGCTGGTGGAACTCTATCTCTTCGTGGCGGTGGTGTATTTCGTGATCTGCTTCACGGCATCCCGTCTGGTCAAACGGCTGGAAAAGCGCGTGCGGGTGCTGCGCTAGGCGCCCACGTTATCCACAGGTCCAACGATGCAACTCTCTTCGAAACCCCCGATGATCGAGATCAAGCAGGTCAGCAAGTGGTATGGCGAATTCCAGGTTCTGGATGACTGCTCCACCACCGTTGGCCGTGGCGAGGTGGTGGTGGTGTGCGGCCCCTCCGGCTCGGGCAAATCGACCTTGATCAAGACCGTGAACGCGCTCGAGCCCTTCCAGAAAGGCGAGATCGTGGTCAACGGCATCCAGGTGGGCGATCCGCGCACCAACTTGCCCAAGCTGCGTTCGGTGGCCGGCATGGTGTTCCAGCATTTCGAGCTGTTCCCGCACCTGTCGGTGACCGAGAACCTGTGCCTGGGCCAGGTCAAGGTGCTCAAGCGCGGCAAGCAAGAGGCCCGCGCCCGCGCGCTGGCGCTGCTGGAGCGGGTCGGCCTGTCGGCGCACAAGGACAAGCACCCGGGCGAGCTGTCCGGCGGCCAGCAGCAGCGCGTGGCGATTGCCCGCGCCCTGTCGATGGACCCGGTGGTGATGCTGTTCGACGAGCCGACCTCGGCGCTGGACCCGGAAATGGTCAACGAGGTGCTGGACGTGATGACCGACCTGGCCGGCGAAGGCATGACGATGATGGTGGTGACCCATGAGATGGGGTTCGCCCGCCGCGTCGCCGACCGCGTGATCTTCATGGATGGCGGCAAGATCGTCGAGGATTGCCCGAAAGCGGCCTTTTTCGATGATGTCGAGGCGCGCGCGCCTCGCACGCGCCAGTTTCTTTCCAAAATTCTGCAGCACTGATCGTCATGACTGAACGGACCCACGTCGACCCCTCCAGCGCACCCGTCGACCTGCGCAGCGATACGGTGACCCACCCCACCGCCGCCATGTATGAGCGTATGCGCACGGCGCCGATCGGCGATGACGGGCTGGATGGCGATCCCAGCGTGCGCGCGCTGGAAGCGCATGTGGCCGCGCGGCTGGGCAAGGAGGCCGGGCTGTTCGTGCCCAGTTGCACCATGGCCAATCTGCTGGCGGTGCTGGCGCAGTCGCAGCGCAATGAACAGGTGGTGCTGGAGTCCGCCGCGCATATGTATACGTCCGAGCGCGGCGCGGCGACGTTCACCGGCCTGTTCTACCAGGGCGTGCCCGGTACCGATGGCGCCATGGATCTGAACCGGCTGGAGGACGCCATGCAGTCGGGCGGGCACAAGCTCAAGACCGCGCTGGTGGCGATGGAAACGTCGCACAACAATGCGGGTGGCGCGGTGCTGCCGCTGGAGCACATGCAGGCGGTGTATGGCATGGCGCAGGCCGCCGGGGTGCCTGTGCACCTGGATGGCGCGCGCCTGTTCAACGCCGCCGTGGCGCTGGGCGTGGCGCCGGCCGAGATCACGCGCCACGCGGATACGGTGTCGCTGTGCCTGTCAAAGGGCCTGAGCGCGCCGGTGGGCGCGGTGCTGACCGGTCCGCGGCCGGTGATGGCGCGGGCCCGCTTGCTGCGCCGCATGCTGGGCGGTACCCAGCGCCAGGCCGGCATCATGGCCGCGGCCGGACTGGAAGGCGTGCAAGCCATGGGCGATCGGCTGGTCGAGGACCACGCCCGCGCCCGTCGCCTGAGCGACGGCCTGAACCGGCTGGCCCCGGCACTGTCGGCGACAGTGCCGCAGACCAACATCGTGCAGGTCGAGACCGCCGATACCGGCATGACCAATGCACAGTGGGTCACGGCACTGGAAGGCGCGGGCCTGCTGACACGTCCCTGGGGCCGCACGCGGTTGCGCTGCGTGACCCATCGCCACATCGACGACGCGGCCATCGACCGCGCCGTCGAAGCCTTCAAAAAGGTGCTGGCAAGCCGCTGAATCGGCATTTTTCGGGGGCGGGCGATGCGATAATACGCGCATGTCCGCTACCCACCTCTCCAAGAAAGATTATCTCTGCGCATTGACGGTAGTGGTGATCTGGGGGCTGAACTTCGTCGTCATGAAGATCGGCCTCAAGGGCCTGTCCCCCATGATGCTGGGAGCCCTGCGATTCGCCCTGGCGGCGTTCCCCCTGGTGTTGTTCGTGCGGCCGCCGCGCCTGCCGTGGCAGTGGATCGCCGCCTACGGGCTGCTACAGGGCCTGGGCCAGTTCGGCCTGCTGTTCACGGCGCTCAAGTTCGGCATGCCGGCGGGCATGGCCTCGCTGGTGATCCAGACCCAGGCGTTCTTCACCTTGCTGCTGGCGGCGCCGGCACTGCGCGAGCGGGCCCGGCCGCATCACTGGGCCGGGCTGGGCGTGGCGGCGCTAGGGCTGGCGGTGATCGCCGGCGGCCGCGGCGAAGGGCCGGGGCAGATGCCCATGCTGGGTTTCGTGCTGACGCTGGGCGCCGCCTTCATGTGGGCGACGTCCAACATCGTCGTGCGGCTGGCCAGCCGCAAGGCGCCCGGCTACGACCCCTTCGCCTTCATCGCCTGGAGCAGCGCCGCGCCGGTCTTGCCGTTCCTGCTGCTGGCGGTGTTGGCGGACGGTTGGGACGCGGTGACGGGCATGATCCTGGACATCGGTTGGCGCGAGGCGCTGTCGGTGCTGTACCTGGCGGTGTTGGCGACGCTGTTGGCCTACACCTTGTGGACCCGGCTGCTGACGCGCCACGCGGCGGCCAGGATCGCGCCGTTCTCGCTGCTGGTGCCGGTGGTGGGGCTGTGGGCCGCGTCCGCGGCTTTCGACGAGCAACTGCTGCCGTTGCAGTGGGCTGGCGCGGGCTGCGTGCTGGCGGGGCTGGTGATCAACCAGGTGGGCGGGCGCTGGCTGCGCAACCGCTGAAGCGCCGCAGCCGCCGTGCCGCGCTCCTCGTCCGCGCGGGTTGCCCGGCGCGGTGCGGGCCGCGGGATTCTCATCCCGCGAGCGTCATCCTTTGCCGGCCTGGGCTCCCACCTCCTTTGGGATGAGCGGCCCCACCTTTCGCGCGCGCCCTACAACTGTTCGAAGTGCGCGTAACGCTTGTCGGTGTACTCCCGGCGCGTGACCATCTCGGTGACGCTGGCCCCGGGCGGGCCGCGCCGCAGCCATTCCAGCATGTGATCGACCTGGTCGGGCGTGCCCTGCACCAGCGCTTCGACCGTGCCATCCAGCATGTTCTGCACCCAGCCGCGGGCGCCCAGCAGGTGCGCGCGGCGCACGGTCGCGTGGCGATAGCCCACGCCCTGCACTGCACCGCTGATGGTGACGTGGACGGTTTCTATGGCGGTGTCTTGCATTGGATTTCCTTCGGGTGATGCGCCGCAGCGCGCCAATTATCTAGGCGGTTCCGGCTACAGCGGATGGTCGATAGGCCCCCCGGGCGTCGAAGCGATACGTTAGAGCTCATGTCAAAACGTGCCAACGGGATCCCCGCAAGCAAAGCTTGGAGAAGCCATTATGGAAGAGACCAGTCTGTTGTCGGAAGCAGAAACAGCGCGCTACAGGGACCAGGGGTACCTGGCCCTGCAGGACATGTGCCCGCCGGACGAGGTGGGTTACATCCGCCGCACGCTGCTGGAATTGTTCGCGAACAAGACCGGCTACAACGAGGGCGCGCAATACGACTTCATCAGCCGCGACGACCCGTCCAAGCCGGCCAAGTTTCCCAGTCTGCATGATCCGCGCCATTATGCCCCGGGCTTGCTGAAGACGGCCTACCACGAGCGAACCCTGGAGCTGGCGCGGCAGTTGCTGGGCGACGATGCCGCGCTGTATGGCGAGCATGCGCTGCTCAAGCCGGCGCTGGTCGGGCCGGAGACGCCGTGGCACCAGGACGAGGCGTTCCGTTCGCCGGACTTCGTCTACAACGAGTTGAGCATCTGGCTGGCGCTGCAGCCGGCCACGCTGGAAAATGGCTGCATGCAGTTTATTCCGGGCTCGAACAAGGGCGAGGTGCTGGAGCATCGTTCGCCGGGCGGCGACAAGGCGCTGCATCCGCTTGAATGCTGCGCCGATTTTCCGCGCCACCAGGCGGTGGCCGAGCCGCTGCGGCCGGGCGGCTGCACCGTGCACGACGCGCGCACCTTGCATTTCACGGGGGCCAACACCTCGCCGCAGCCGCGGCTGGCGTACATCCTGATCTACAACACACCGCCGGTGTACAAGCCGGGACGGCGCGAGTTTCCGTGGCTGGAAGGCCGCTGGACCGACAGCCAGACGCGCAAGAAAGAATGGCACCGGCGCGGCGGCCTGGCGGTGGATGTGATGCGGCGCCTGCCGGCGGCGCGGCTGACCAGTCCACGCTGGGTGGCGTGGGCCACGATCCGCGCGGTCAGCAAGGTCTGGCCGCGTTAGCGCGGCGCGCGGGGCCGTCCGGCAGCCATGTGCCGCGGTCGCCATGAAATGGGGGAGTCGGGGCCGGCAGGGGGCGCTTGCCGGCCCCGGCGCGTATACTGGGCGGCGCCGCGGCGCCCTGCCGCCTGGCGTGGACGGCGCGTGCCCCGGAAGGCGCGGCTGGTTCGCGCGGGGCCGGGCGCCGCGGGGTCACGTTCCACTCTCCCCAGAAAAATAACCATGACCGCTAACCTCTCCACGATCACCTGCATCGAAGACCTGCGCGCGATCGCGCGCAAGCGCGTGCCGCGCATGTTCTACGACTATGCCGATTCGGGCGCCTGGACCGAAGGCACGTATCGCGCCAACGAAAGCGATTTCCAGAAGATCAAGCTGCGCCAGCGCGTTGCGGTGAACATGGAAGGCCGTTCGCTGCGCACGACGCTGGTGGGCCACGATGTGGTGATGCCGCTGGCGATTTCGCCGACCGGCCTGACCGGCATGCAGCATGCCGACGGCGAGATCCTGGCGGCCAAGGCGGCGGCCGATTTCGGCGTGCCGTTCACGCTGTCGACCATGAGCATCTGCTCGCTGGAGGACGTGGCGGCGGCCACCGGCAAGCCATTCTGGTTCCAGTTGTATGTGATGCGCGACCGCGAGTTTGTCGGCGACCTGATCGACCGCGCCAAGGCGGCGGGTTGCTCGGCGCTGGTGCTGACGCTGGACCTGCAGATCCTGGGGCAGCGCCACAAGGACATCAAGAACGGGCTGTCGACGCCGCCCAAGCCGACGATCCGCAACCTCATCAACCTGGCGACCAAGCCGCGCTGGTGCATGGGCATGCTGGGCACCAAGCGCCGCACGTTCGGCAACATCGTCGGCCACGCCAAGGGCGTGAGCGATCTGTCGTCGCTGTCGGCGTGGACGGCCGAGCAGTTCGATCCGCGCCTGAGCTGGGACGACGTTGAGTGGATCAAGCAGCGTTGGGGCGGCAAGCTGATCATCAAGGGCATCCTGGATGTCGAGGATGCGCAGTTGGCGGCCAACAGCGGGGCGGATGCGCTGATCGTCAGCAACCACGGCGGGCGCCAGCTCGATGGCGCGATGTCGTCGATCGCGGCGCTGCCTGGCATTGCCGACGCGGTGGGGTCGAAGATCGAAGTGTGGATGGATGGCGGCGTGCGCTCGGGGCAGGACATCCTCAAAGCGGTGGCGCTGGGCGCGCGCGGGGCGATGATTGGGCGGGCCTTCCTGTACGGGTTGGGGGCCTACGGGCAGGCGGGCGTGACTCGCGTGTTGGAGATCCTTTACAAGGAAATGGATACGACGATGGCGCTTTGCGGGCGGCGCAATATCGAAGTCGGGGATCGGAGCATTCTGCTGCCGGGGACTTATCCGGTCTGAAGGTTTCTCTGATCGGCTGGAAGCCGGTGGGTCGCGTATTGCGGCTTGCCGGCTTTTTTGTTTTCTTGCTTTGGGGTTTTTGCTTGGCGAGTCGTGCTTCGTAGGTCGGCCGGCGCGGCGAGGGGCGGCCTGCGGGTGTCGAGCGTTGTGGCGTTGCGGGATTGGCGGGGCATGCGCAAGGTTTGCGCTGCCCGTCACTGGCGGCTGCGCGGGCAGCCGCCAGTGACATACGCGGTGTCTTGGGGGGGCGTGATGTGCGCTGCGCGGCGTTGACGCGGGGCTTGTCGTGGTCCGGCCGTGGGTGGGGAGAGAGTGTGTGCTTTGGCCGGTTGTCTCACTCGCGGTTGCCTGTTCCCAGAAATTGGCTGGGACGTCTTAGCGCCGGGTCGAAGGGGTTGAGTTGGGCGCTGATGCCGGCGGCTTCGCGGCGCAGGATTTCCAGGATGAGGGGCAGGCGTTCGTCGCTGATGCGTTCGACGGGGGCGGCGATGCTGAGGGCGGCAACTGTGACGCCGTTGGGGTCGCGGACGGGGACGGCGAGGCCGGCGATGTTGGGGAAGATGCCCTGGCCCTTGCTGCGGGCGTATTGGAGTTCCTGGCATTCCTTGATGCCGGCGCGCATCGAGATTTCGTCGACGAAGCCCAGGTGGTGCAGGCGCGGGATGTTGAAGCGCAGGACTTCTTCGCGTTCGGCGTCTGGCAGGTTGGCCAGCAGCAGCAGGCCGCCCTGGCCCAGGCCGAGCGGGACGCGGCCGCCGATGTCACCGGTGTGCGAGCGCACGGGGAAGGCGCCGTCGATGCGGTCCAGGCAGACGGCGTCGAAGCCGCTGCGCACCAGCAGGAAGATGGTGTCGTTGAGCATGCCGCTCAGGCGCAGCATGACGGGCCGGTAGATCGCGCGCAGGGTCGATTGGTGGTTGCCGGCGGCGGCGGCCAGGGAGAAGAAGGCGACGCTGAGCTGGTAGCCCTTGCTCTGGGCGGGCTGTTCAACCATGCCTTCCTGCACCAGGCCCTGCAGCACGCGGTGCACGGTGGCCTGGGCCTGCCCGGTGCGGGCGGCGATGTCGGTCAGGCGCAGCTTTTCGCCCTTGGCGTCGGACAGGGCGCGCAGCACGGCAAAGGCGCGTTGCAGGACGCCCTGGGCGCCGGTGTCTTCGTTGGCTTCTGACTTCTTCATTGTTCAATTCCGGTAATCAAAATATACAAGCGTATTTTTATCAAGAAATTCAGTTATACGGAATTACAAAGATAAAAATTCGATTATTCGGAAAACCCTAATTGACCGCCCTTTTCGGCGACTCCTAGACTGCCCTGCATCGATAGCAACGCGGGCCGGCCCCGCGCAGCGCTCCTCACCGGGCACGGGGTTTGGAAAATGTCATTTCTGCGGTTGGACAACGTCTCCAAGAATTACGGCGACCTGCGGGTGGTCTCGGACCTGAGCCTGGCGGTCGAGAAGGGCGAATTCGTGTCCTTGCTGGGGCCGTCGGGCTGCGGCAAGACCACCACGCTGCAGATGATCGCGGGCTTTGCCGACGTGACGCGCGGCAGCATCACGCTCGATGGCCGCGATATCACCCATGCCAAGCCGAACACGCGCGGGCTGGGCATCGTGTTCCAGAGCTACGCGCTGTTTCCGCACCTGACGGTGGCGGACAACGTGGCGTTCGGGCTGAAGATGCGCAAGGTCGAACGCGCCGAGCGCCAGGCACGGGTGCGCGAGGCGCTGGCGCTGGTCAAGCTGGACAAGCATGCCGACCGCTTTCCGCGCGAGCTGTCGGGCGGCCAGCGTCAGCGGGTGGCGCTGGCGCGGGCGCTGGTGATCCGGCCGCCGGTGCTGTTGCTGGACGAACCGTTGTCGAACCTGGACGCCAAGCTGCGCGAAGATATGCAGTTCGAGTTGCGCAGCATCCAGAAGCAGATCGGCACCACCACCGTGATGGTGACGCACGACCAGGCCGAGGCGCTGTCGATCAGCGACCGCGTGGTGGTGATGCAGGACGGCCGCGCCACGCAGGTGGATGCGCCCTACCGCATGTACGAGCATCCGCAGAGCGAGTTCATCTCGCGCTTCGTTGGCAAGACCAACCTGCTGCCGGGCCGCGTGACGCGCTGCGGCGAGCAGGCGGAAGTGGAAACCGGCGCGCTGCGCGTGCTGGTCGACGGCACGGGCCTGCGGCACGGCGACAGCGTGCAGTTGTCGCTGCGCCCGGAAAAGCTGGTGCCGGTGGCGGCGGGACAGGGCAAGCTGTCCTGTGTGGTCAACACCCGCTACTTCCTGGGCAGCCAGTGGATGTACGGACTGGATTCGCCGGTGGGGGCGCTGACGGTGCTCACGCCCAACGATGGCCGTCGCCCGCACGACGATGGCGACCAGATCGGCCTGGACTGGGCCGAGGGCGTGCTGCGCGTGCTGCCCGCGGCGGCGGTTGCCGAAGAGGCCTGACATGGCGACGCTGACCCAACCCGGCGCCGCCCGCGCGCCCAAGCCGCGCACCGACGGGCTGCTGGCCATTCTCGGTTCGATTCCGCTGGCGATCGTGTTCCTGACGCTGGTGCTGACGCCGCTGGCGTTGACGCTGGTGCTGTCGTTCCGCCCGTTCGACTACAACGCGGGCATTCTGCCGGGTCACACCTTCGAACACTACCTGGCGGTGGTGACCGACAGTTATTTCCTGGAGATCTTCTGGCGCACGTTCTGGATCGCCGCCGTGACCACGCTGATCTGCGTGCTGATCGGCGCGCCCGAGGCCTACATCCTGTCGCGCATGGGCAAGCCTTGGCGTTCGATCTTCCTGCTGGTGGTGCTGTCGCCGCTCTTGATCTCGCTGGTGGTGCGCGCCTTCGGCTGGAGCATGCTGCTGGGCCCCGGCGGCGCCGTCGGCCGCGCGGCCGCGGCGCTGGGCCTGGGGCCGCTGCTGTACACGCCCACCGCGGTCATCATCGGCCTGGTGCACGTGATGCTGCCGTTCATGGTGATTCCGGTGTGGACCTCGCTGCAGAAGCTGGACCCCACCGTGGAGCACGCGGCGCTGTCGCTCAATGCCTCGCGCTTGCAGACGCTGCTGCGCATCGTGCTGCCGCAGGCCATGCCGGGCATCCTGTCGGGCAGCCTGATCGTGTTCGGGCTGTCGGCCAGTTCCTTCGCGATTCCCGCGCTGCTGGGTGGCCGCCGCCTGAAGATGGTGGCCACGGTGGTCTACGACGAATTCCTGACCGAACTGAACTGGCCGCTGGGCGCGGCCATCGCCATCGTGCTGCTGGTGGTCAACGTCGTCATCATGATGGCCTACAACCGCGTGGTGGAACGTTCCTACCGGCGCAGCCTGGGCTGAGGACGGAATCATGCAGAAAAACGGTCCCTTCGCCCTGCTCTTCAACGCCCTGGTGGTGCTGTTCGTGCTGGCGCCACTGGCCATCGTGTGCCTGGTGGCATTCACGCCCGAGTCGACGCTGACGGTGCCGACCACGCAGTTTTCGCTGCGCTGGTTCCGCGCGGTGTTCGAGCATTCCAACTTCATGCAGGCGTTCCAGAACAGCTTGTGGCTGGCGTTCCTGTCGGCCAGCATCGCGGTGTGCCTGGCGGTGCCGGCGGCCATTGCCATCACGCGCTACCGCTTTCCCGGGCGCGATGCGCTCAACGGCCTGTTCCTGTCGCCGCTGATGATCCCGCACCTGGTGCTGGGCGTGGCGCTGCTGCGCTTTTTCGCGCTGCTGGGCACCACCGGCAGCTTCGGCTGGCTGGTGTTCAGCCATGTGGTGGTGATCACGCCCTACGTGATGCGGCTGGTGATCGGCGCGCTGGTGGGGTTTGACCGCTCGGTCGAGCACGCCGCGCTGTCGCTGGGCGCGAGCCGCGCCACGGTGTTCTTCCAGGTGACGCTGCCGCTCATCATCCCGGGGGTGTCGGGCGGCTGGCTGCTGGCCTTCATCAACAGTTTCGACGAGCTGACCATGTCGGTGTTCATCACCGCGCCCTCGACCATCACGCTGCCGGTGCGCATGTATATGTACGCCACCGAGTCGATCGATCCGATGATGGCGGCCGTGTCGGCGCTGGTGATCGGCCTGACCGCGGCCACCATGCTGCTGCTCGATCGTGTCTATGGGCTCGATCGCGTGCTGGTGGGACAGAAATGACGAGCAAGCCGGGTACGCAACGGGAGACCCCGCCATCATGGCAATACTGAAACGCCTGGCCGAAACCGCCCGGCCCGCTGTCGCCTTCACGCTGGACGGCAAGCCCTGCACCGCGTTGGCCGGCGACACCGTGCTGACGGCGGTGCTGACACAGGCCGATCGCCTGCGCCTGTCGGAATTCGGCGGCGGGCCGCGCGCCGGCTTTTGCATGATGGGCGCCTGCCAGGACTGCTGGATGCAGTGCGAGGACGGCACCCGGCTGCGCGCTTGTTCCACCTATATCGAAGCGGGCATGCGCCTGCGCAGCCTGCCGCCGGCCGCTACCTGCGTGGCCGGCACCCTGGCGGACGCCGTGGCCGGGGAGCAGGCGCCATGAACATGATCCTGCCCGTGATCGTGGGCGCTGGCCCGGCCGGCGTCCGGGCCGCGCAGGCGCTGGCGGCGCAGGGCCTGCGGCCCGTGCTGCTGGATGAGGCGCCGCGCGCCGGCGGCCAGATCTACCGCCAGCCGCCGCCGGGATTCGCCCGGCCCAAGACGGCCTTGTACGGTTTCGAACACCGCAAGGCCGATGCCCTGCATCGGCAGATGGACGCGTTGCTGGCGCAGGTGGATTACCGCCCCGGCAGCCTGGTATGGAACGCCGAAGGCAAGACGCTGGACGTGCTGCGCGATGGCGCCAGTGCGCCCGTGCCCTATACCCATCTGATCCTGGCCACCGGCGCCACCGACCGCGTGTTGCCTTTCCCCGGCTGGCTGACGCCGGGCGTCTACACACTGGGTGGATCGCAGGTGGCGTTGAAGCACCAGGGCTGCGCCATCGGCGCGCGCGTCGCATTCCTGGGCACCGGCCCCTTGCTCTACCTGGTTGCGTACCAGTACGCCAAGGCCGGCGCCCGGGTGACGGCGGTGCTGGATACCTCGCGCTTCGCCGACCGCCTGACGGCGTTGCCCGGCATGCTGCGCGCGCCGGGCCTGCTGGCCAAGGGGCTTTACTACATGGCCTGGCTGCGCGCGCATGGCGTGCCGATGGCGAGCGGCGTGCGGCCGGTGCGGGTCGAAGGCGAGGCGCGTGTCGCCGGGCTGGTGTATCGCCAGGGGACGCGTCAGCGGCGGGTGGATTGCGATGCGCTGGGCTATGGGCTGTCGCTGCGCTCCGAGACCCAGCTAGCCAGCCTGGTGGGGTGCCAGTTTGCCTTCAACGCGCGGGACCGGGCCTGGACGCCGCGGGTGGATGCGGCGGGGCGCAGCAGCGTTCCCGGCGTCTACCTGGCCGGCGACGGCGCCGCCATTGGCGGCGCGGACGCGGCCGAGCTGGCCGGTGAACGCGCCGCGCTGGCCCTGCTGCAAGACGCCGGCCATGTCCAGCCGCCGGCGCGGGCGCGGAAACTGGAGGCGCGCCTGGCCGCCAATGGCCGCATCCGCGACGCGCTGGAGCGCGCCTTTCCGTTTCCCGCGGATTGGGCCGCGGACATCGCCGACGACACCGTGGTGTGCCGCTGCGAGGAAGTCACCGCCGGCACGATGCGCACGGCCATCCACGCCACCGGCGCGCATGAGATGAACCGCCTTAAGGCGCTGACCCGCGTCGGCATGGGCCGCTGCCAGGGCCGCATGTGCGGCGCCGGCGCGGCCGAGGTGCTGGCGCACGCCTGCGGCGCCGGGCCGGATGCGGTCGGCCGCCTGCGCGGCCAGCCGCCGGTCAAGCCCATCCCCGTGGACATCGTCTGCCTGGACCGTCCGGCAAAGGCCGCGCCATGACCGAACGCATCGACACCGAAGTCGCCATTCTGGGGGGCGGCATTGTCGGCGGCAGCGCCGCGCTGTTCCTGCGCCGCCTGGGCGTGCCGGTGGTGCTGCTGGAGGCCGCCTTGTGCGGCGCGCGCGCCAGTGGCGTCAACTACGGCGGCGTGCGCCGCCAGGGCCGCGGGCTGGAGCAGATGCCGCTGGCGCGCCGCGCCCACGAACTGTGGGGCCAACTGCCGCAATTGATCGGCATCGATGGCGAATATGTGCGCTCGGGGCACTTGAAGCTGGCCTGTTCCGAAGCCGATCTGCAGGCGCTGCACGCCTACCGCGCGCAGACGCGCGGCTTCGGCATGCATCTGCAAATGCTGGACCGGGCCGCGCTGGCGCAACGCTTCGGCTGGCTCGGCGCGCACGTGGTGGGCGGCTCGTTCTGCCCCGAGGACGGCCATGCCAACCCGCGCCTGGTGTCGCCCGCCTTCGGCCGCGCCGCGCGCGCGCTGGGCGCCGACGTGCGCGAGTCCACCACCGTTACCGACGCGGTCCATGACGGCGACCGCTTCATCCTGCGCGCGGGCGACACGCTGGAAGTGCGCGCGCGCTTCCTGCTCAATTGCGCCGGCGCCTGGGCCGGCCGCTTCGCGCAGGGCTTTGGCGAGGCCGTGCCCGAGACCGCGATCCATCCACTGATGATGGTGACCGAGCCGCTGCCGTTGTTCATGGACGTCAGCCTGGGCATGCAGGGCGGCGGCATTTATGCGCGCCAGGTGTCGCGTGGCAACTGCGTCATCGGCGGCGGCCGCGCCGTGCCGTCCGGCCCCGACTATGCGCGCCCCGGCCGCGATGCGCTGGGCACGCTGCTGGCCGGCGCCGCGCGCATGCTGCCGCCATTGCGCGGGGCGCAGGTCATCCGCTTCTGGACCGGCGTGGAGGGCAATATGCCCGACCACAATCCGGTGCTGGGCCCCAGCGCCACCGTGCCGGGCCTGTTCCATGCCTTCGGACTGTCGGGCGCGGGTTTCCAGATCGGCCCGGCCGTGGGCGAAGTGCTTTCCGAACTGGTCGTGCACGGCCGGTCTTCCATTCCCATCGACGCCTTCGGCATCGGACGATACACGGGGGCCGCTCACGGCGCCGTGCCTCGGTTGGGTCCTGTTCGTGAGCAAACGCTGGAGTCACCATGATGCACAAGAAACAGGGCGTTCGCCGCCCGTCCAAGGGGAAGTGGCTGCTGGGCCTGGCGCTGGCCGCGCTGTCGGCGGGCGCCATGGCGCAGCAGAAAACGCTGTATGTCGGCATGAACGGCGGCGACATGGAGCGCGCCTTCACGCAGTACGTTTTCCCGGATTTCGAGAAGGCCAACAACGTCAAGATCGTGGTGGTGCCCGGCACGTCCACTGACGTGCTGGCCAAGGCCCAGGCCTTCAAGGACAAGCCGCAGATGCACGTCATGTTCCTGGATGACGGCATCATGGCGCGCGCCATCACCATGGGCCTGTGCGAACCGCTGAAGGACGCGCCCGTGCTCAAGGATCTGTATCCCACGGCCGTCATGAAGGACCGCATGGCCGCCGGCATCGACATCGGCATGACCGGCCTGGGCTACAACACGCGCCTGTTCAAGGAGAAAGGCTGGGCGCCGCCCACTTCTTGGACGGACCTGGCCGATCCCAAGTTCAAGGGCAAGGTGGTGTTCCAGTCCGCCTCCAGCAGCACCTTCGGCCTGCATGGCTTCCTGATGTTCAACCGCATCCAGGGCGGCACCGACCAGAACACCGAGCCCGGCTTCAAGCAGTGGCCGTCCACCATCGGCCCCAACGTGCTGGAATACATCCCCAACTCGGCCAAGCTGGCCGAGATGATCCAGTCCAATGAAGCCGCCATCTTCCCGCTGACGCCGACCGCCATTGCCCGCCTGAAGAAGCGCGACATCCCGGTGGAATACGCCCAGCCCAAGGAAGGCTCGGTGATCCTGATGGTGGCCGAGTGCGTCATCGCCAAGAACAGCGAGCCGGAACTGGCGCAGAAGCTGGCGCTGTACCTGCTGTCGCCGCAGGCGCAGGCCAAGGCACTGGAAATGGGCGGCCATTTCCCGTCCAATAAGAACGTTCAACCGCCGGCCGGCACCGAAGAATCGCTCAAGCGCTTCCAGGGCTACATGGCCAACGCCAAGATCCTCGACTGGGACCAGATCAACGCCACCCGTCCCGCCTTCAACGCGCGCTGGAACCGCACGGTCGAACGCTGACGACAGGCGCGCCGCGCCGTCCGCGCATCGCGGGCGGCACGGCGCCGATCACACCCAGGGTGCGCGCGCCCGCAACGCAGGAGGCCAGGCATGCGGCTCATCATCAGGTCCGGCGGCGAATCGGCCATGGAAGCATGGCGCCAGCAGTTCAAGCGCCACGCGCCCGATCTGGAGATCGTCAGCTGGTTCGACGACGTCGACCCTGCCTCGATCGACTACGCCCTGGTCTGGGCGCCGGACCCCGGCCGCCTGGCCACCTTCCCCAACCTAAAGCTCATCATCAGCGCTGGCGCCGGCGTCGACCACATCGTCTCGGACCCCGCCTGGCCGCGCCAGGTGCCCATCGCCCGCATGGTCACGCCGCGCACCGAAACCGAGATGGCAGAGTTCGTCCTGACCAGCGCGCTGATGCTGACGCGCGACCTCAAGCGCGCCATCGACCAGCAGGCCCGCCGCCACTGGGAGCTGTACGAATCGCTGCGCGTGGCCGCCGACGTGCGCGTCGGCATCATGGGCCTGGGCCACCTCGGCATCGCCGCCGCCCGCCTGCTGGCCAAAGTCGGCTTTCCCGTCAGCGGCTGGTCGCGCGGCGCCACCACCTTGCCCGACGGCCTGCCCTCCTACGCCGGCCCCGACCAGTTCCCCGAATTCCTGTCCCGCACCGACCTGCTGGTCTGCCTGCTGCCCGCCACCGAAGCCACCCGCGGCATCCTCAACCGCGACACCTTCGCCCACCTGCCGCGCGGCGCCAGCCTCATCAACGCCGGCCGCGGCAGCCACATGGTCACGCAGGACCTTCTCGACGCCCTCGACAGCGGCCACTTGCACCAGGCCTTGCTGGACGTCTTCGACCCCGAACCCCTCCCCCCCGAGTCCCCCCTCTGGACCCACCCGAACATCATCATCACCCCGCATTGCGCGGCCATCCCCGACCGCCAGGAACGCGCCCGCCACACCGCCTGGCTCATCACCGCCAACGAACGCGGCGAGGCCTTGCCCAACATCTACGACCCCATCCGCGGCTACTGAAAACCCCGCCAAGCACTTATCCACAGCCGGCGCGTTGCGCAAGAAAACCAAGGCCTGTGGAAAACTCGCTTTCCCCCACCAGCGCCCGTAAAGTGAAATCAACAAGAGCCAGGAGCGCCGTGCCGAGGGGTGGGCGGGGCGTGTAGACGCGCCCGACGGAATCCGAAGGCAGTCGCCGCAGGCGACAACGAGGATGAGGACGGGGCAGTCCGGAGCGAACGCTCCGGACCGCAGTCGTAGCCCCGCCCACCCCTCGGCACGGCGCTCCTGGCGTCTAAAGAACTCCGCCCTCCACCAGCAAAAAACTCCATCCGCCCCACAAAAAAAACCGCAAAATCTGCAAACCAAGGCCGCCTACATTTGCTCCCCAAGGAGCTACGCACTTGAAACCCCAAACCCGCGCCACCTACGCCCACCGCCTGGACCCCGTCCTGCGCTGGCTGGCAAGCCACCCCGACGCCGACCCCGACCTGTACCAGTTGGCCGACCTGGCTTGCCTCTCGCCCTATCACTTCCACCGCGTCTACCGCGCCGTGATGGGCGAAACCGTGAACGCCACCGTGCAGCGCATCCGCATGCACCGCGCGGCCGTTTCACTGGGCAGAACCGGGGATTCCTTGCGTGACGTTGCGCAGCGCGCCGGCTACGAGTCGGACGCCGCCTTCAACCGCGCGTTCGGCGCGACCTTCGGCATTGCGCCGGGGCGCTACCGCGCGGCCCGCTCCCGACCCTTCAACCCCAAGGAGCCAGGCATGTATCCCATCACCATCGAAACCTTCCCCGGCGCCGTGTTGGCCGCCTTGCCGCACCACGGCAGCTACCAGGACATCGGCCCGGTCTTTTCCCGCGCCTTCATGCTCGCCGCCAGCCGTGGCCTGGCCGGCCCCGAGGCCACCGGCTTTGGCGTGTATTTCGACGACCCCGAACAGGTGCCGCCGGCCAGGCTGCGTTCCATGGCCGGCATGCCGGTCGCGCCCGACGCCGACCTGGGCGACGAGCTGGAGCGGTTCGAGATTCCCGCCCTGCGCTGCGCCATGCTGACCTACACCGGTCCCTACAACGAGATGGACAAACCCTATAACTGGATGTTCTCGGAATGGCTGCCGGGCAGCGGCATGGTGCCGGCCGACTTCCCGATGTTCGAGCAGTACTTGAACGACCCGCGCGCCACACCGCCGGCGCAATTGCGCACGCGCATCTGCATGCCGCTGAAGTAAGCGTCGGCGCCGGCGGCGGCGTCCGCCCGGACC
>NZ_JCBANN010000020.1:0-77318 GCF_059761975.1 Achromobacter sp. 46006 | reverse complement strand
AGGCACGCCACTTGCTCGGCAACGGTTGCGCAAAGGCAGATCCTGCTGCCGTTGCCGTTCAAAGGAGTCATCCATGAATCGATCCATCATCACGCTGTCCAGAGCCTTGATCCCCGCCGCGGCCCTGTGCCTGTCGGCCCTGGCGCTGCCCACGCACGCGCAGACCATGTCGGTGCGCAGCGACGAACAGATCGACAAGCAGTACGACAAGGACAAGAAGCAATGCGACGCCATGAAAGGCAACCAGAAGGATGTTTGCCTGCGGCAGGCGGAAGCGGCCCGCGACAAGGCCCGGGCCGAAGCCAAGGCCGCCGTGGAAAAAGCCGAGGCCAACCATGACGCGGCCAAGACCCGCAACGAGGCGGACTACAAGGTCGGCAAGGAGAAATGCGATGCCATGTCAGGCAACGCCAAGGACGCCTGCATGGCCGACCTGAAGACGCGCCACGGTAAGTAAGGCAGTAAGGCGCGACGGACGTCAGCGCGACGCCTGCGGCGGCTCGCCCGGCAGCGAGTGGCCCGCCGCGGCGTATTCCTCGAGCCGGTTGTACAAGGTCTTGGGACTGATGCCCAACAGCGCCGCGGCCTGCTTCTTGACGCCCTTGCAGCGCACCAGCGTCGCCAGGATCAGCCGGCGGTCGGCCTCCGCCAGGGTCTCTCCGACGGGCACGCTGACCTGGCCGCCGGACGACTCGCCGCCAGGCGATACCTGAGGCGTCAATTGGTCGGCCTCGAGTTCGTCGCCTTCGGCCATGATGAATGCGCGGCGCACGAAGTTCTTCAGTTCACGCACATTGCCCGGCCATTCGTACTGCGCCAGCGCGGCCGTGGCGCGGGCCGAGAACCGCTTGCCGGCGCCGCTCTCGGCATTCTGCGTCTGCAGGAAACGGTCGGCCAACAGCGCGATGTCCTCGCCGCGTTCGCGCAACGGCGGCAGTGCCAGCGGAAACACGTTGAGGCGGTAATAAAGATCCTCGCGCAGCTTGCCCTCCCGCACCGCCTGCTCGGGATTGCGGTTGGTGGCGGCGATGATACGGATATCGCATCCGACCTCGCGGTGCGTGCCGACCCGCATGAACTGCCCCGTCTCCAGGACCCGCAGCAACTTCACTTGCAGGTCCAGCGGCATCTCGGTGACTTCGTCCAGGAATAGCGTGCCGCCATCGGCGCGCTCGAAATACCCCTTGTGCTGGCGGTCGGCGCCAGTGAAGCTGCCGCGCTCGTGGCCGAACATTTCGCTTTCGATCAAGTGGGGCGAAATCGCGCCGCAGTTCACCGCGAGGAATGGCCGCTGGCGCCGCGCGCTCAACTGATGGATGGCGTGCGCGGCCAATTCCTTGCCGGTACCGCTTTCGCCGACCAGCAGGACGGTGACGTCGGTCGGCGCCACCCGGCTGATCTGGCGGTACAGCTCGCGCATCGGCGGCGAGTCGCCGTACATCTTGCCGAATCGCCCGGGCTCCTCGAATGGCTGACCTGGCGGGCTGCCGCCAGCGCTGGAGGCAATCCGCGCCAGGATGGCATTGAGGCGTTCCATGCAGATCGGCTTGACCAGATAATCGGTGGCTCCCAACCTCAACGCCTGGACCGCATTGTCCAGCGTGCCATGGCCGGTCATCACCACCACCTCGGCGCTGGCGGCGCCGGCATTCTTGAAAATATCCATGCCGCTGCCTTCCGGCAACCGCACATCCGTCAACACCAGATCGGGCGCCCGGCGTTCGAGCTGGAGCAGCGCATCCCGCACGCTGGCGGCCAGCGCGACGGTAAAGCCGCTATCCCGGCCGATTTCGGCCAGGGTCTCGCGGATGGCATCATCGTCGTCGACGATCAGCAGATGTGGCATGGGCCCCCTCGGCGCCGTTGCCGGACAACGCGCCCGGGATCTACACGGCCACTGTCGAGCATAGCCAAGCCAGCAGGCTTTGACGCAAGAATTCGATAGAATGAACCAAAGATTTCGATTACTTGCAACTCGACGCATACTTGTCGCCGGCCCCCATCTACCATGGTTGGCACCATGGACGACTCCAGCCTGTCCCCCATCATGCAGAAGCTGGCCGCGCAGGTGCGCCTGGCGGCGGCGTCCGATGCCAGCGTGTTCATCGTTGGCGAAAGCGGCGCTGGCAAGGAAGTGGTGGCGCGCGCCATCCACACCGCCAGCGACCGCGCCGATAAGCCCTTCGTCGCGGTCAACTGTGGCGCCATCAGTGGCGCGCTGGCCCATGCTGAACTGTTCGGCCACGAGAAAGGCAGTTTCACCGGGGCGGTGGCGCAAAATGCCGGCTACTTCGAGTCGGCCAGTGGCGGCACCCTGTTCCTGGACGAAGTCACCGAAATGCCCCTGGACATGCAGGTGCATTTCCTGCGCGTGCTCGAAAGCGGCACGTACCAGCGCGTGGGCGGTTCCGACCTGCTGCGCGCCAATGCCCGCATCCTGTGCGCCAGCAACCGCGACCCGGCCGCCTCCGTGGCCGACGGCCGCCTGCGCCAGGACTTCCTGCACCGGCTGCTGGTGATCCCGCTGCGCGTGCCGCCGTTGCGCGAACGCGAGGGTGATGCGGCGTTGCTGGCGCAGCGATTCCTCGATGAATTGAACCAGCGCCACGCCACCGCCAAGACGTTCTCGGCGCGTATGTTGCACAGCATTGCCCGGCATGACTGGCCCGGCAATGTGCGCGAACTGCGCAATACCGTGCAACGCGCCTACATTCTCCATGACGACGAACTGGATGCCGCGCTGCCCGCGGCGCGCACTGCCGCACGCGCCCAATTCAAGGATGGCACGCTCAACGTCGCCGTCGGCACCGCGCTGGACATCGCCCAGCGTGATTTCATCCTGGCCACGCTGGCGTATCACGGCGGCGACAAGCGCCTGACGGCCGAAACGCTCGGCGTCAGCCTGAAAACCCTCTACAACCGCCTGGATGTCTACGAAAGAGGCGTCGGCGGGCCGGCAGCCGCCTGACCGTTGCCGACGCTGACCGGCCCACGCTTGCGCCTGTCCCGCCCGGCATTATTTACCGTCCCCTTGTAATCCTGGCCCCCTGCCCGCAGGCAACGCCCCCCGCTCCGCCCGCATCGCGGGCAGGCATGATCTTTGCGTGAATCCAGGGATGCGCTGCCCTTCCGGCGGCTGCCGATGGGAGAATTTCTTGGGACACCCGATGCAAGAATTGCGCCTGCGCCAGCAGATGACCCTGGCCCCGCGCCTGCAGCAATCGGTCAAGCTGCTGCAGATGTCGGCGCTGGAATTCACGACGGCGGTGGAGCTGGCGTTGGCCAGCAATCCGTTCCTGGAGGAAGCGGACGAGCAAGCGGCGGGCCCGGTCGGGGCGAACCCGGCCGATCCCGTAGCGCCGCCCGCCGGCGCCGGCGACTCCCTGGCCATGGCCGCCGACACCCCGCCGCCGCCACGCGAATATGCCGGCGATTACCCGCTGCCGGCGCGCGGCGATGGCGAAGACCACGACTTGGGCCAGTGGGCCAGCGCGCCGGTTTCGATGCGGGAAAAGCTGTCGCTCGAGTTGGGCAATTACCGGCTCGGACCGCGCGACCGGTTGCTGGCCGAATTCGTCATTGATTCGCTGGACGAGGATGGCTATCTGCGCGCCGCGCCGGCCAGCCTGTGCGATGCCCTGAGCCCGGACTTCTCGCCGCCGCCCGATGACGGCGAATGGCTGGCGGCATTGCGGCTGGTGCAGCAACTGGACGCGCCCGGCCTGGGCGCGCGCGACCTGCAGGAATGCCTGGTCCTGCAACTGGAGGCCGCGCCCGGCCTGAACCCGGACCTGCGCACGCTGGCATTGCGCATCGTGCGCGGAGAACTCGAGCGCCTGGCCCGCAACGAGATCGCCGCCATCCGACGCGAGCTCAATTGCAGCGACGATGCGTTGCGCGACGCCTGTGGCTTGATTCGCAGCCTCGATCCCAAGCCCGGGCGGCGCTACGATGTTCAGGCCCCGGCCTATGTCGTCCCGGATGTCTTTGTCGACAAATGGCGCTCGCGCTGGCGCGTGGTGCCCAATCGCGGCGCCATGCCACAGGCCCGCCTGCACCAGGTCTACGCCGACCTGTTCCGGCGCGCACGCCTGGACGACCGCAGCCCCATGGCCCAGGAATTGCAGGAAGCCCGCTGGCTGGTGCGCAATGTCGAGCAGCGCTACAACACCATCCAGCGCGTGGCCGAAGCCATCGTCAAGCGTCAGCAGACATTCTTCGAATACGGCGAAGTGGCGCTACGGCCCTTGATGCTAAAGGAAGTCGCCGACGACCTCGATATGCACGAGTCGACCGTGTCGCGCGCCACCGTCGGCAAATACATGGTCACGCCGCGCGGAGTGTTCGAGTTCCGCCATTTCTTCTCGCGCGAATTGCCCACCGATTCCGGCGGCACCTGTTCGGCGGCGGCGGTGCGCGCGCTCATCAAGGAACTGATCGAGGCCGAAGACCCAACGATGCCGCTGTCGGACGTGGCCCTGGCCCAGCAACTGGCCACCAACGGCATCGTGCTGGCGCGCCGCACCGTGTCGAAATACCGCGGTCAATTGCGCCTGCCGCCGGCAGAATTGCGGCGCGAGCACTGAGCCCGCGCCGCCCGACCCTACTTGCTGCCGCCCGTGTTCGGATAACCCGGGGGCGGGGTGGCGCCGCCGGCCGGCGTGCGCGGCACGTTGTCATTGGCTTCGCGCGGCTTTTTCGACATCTCGCCGGAGTGCTTGCCGCCCGACGACGGGGCCTGCTGCTTTTTGTCCAGGTGAGGCGGCTTGCTCGGCGTGCTGGGCGGCGCATTGGGCGCCGGCGCGGCCTGGCCAGGCGGCACCGGCCGGTTCGGTGGCACCGCGGTGCCATCGTTCGGCGTGGTGGAAGGGCTTGAAGGGCTGGCCGACTGCGCCCAGGCGGCGCCGGCGCTTCCCAGACTGGCGGCAACGACGACGGCATAAGTCAAAGCACGGATTTTCATAAGGTCACTCCTTGTGTGAGTTGCCCTGTCCCTGTCGCAATCGTCGTGCCTGCCCCCGATACGCGCGGGCGGGGTCGCAGGCGCCGGCAATTTTTACCGATGATTGAACCAGCGGCGCACGGATCACGACCGCGGATACAACGGCGCGTCCGCCGCGGCTTCGCCACCGCTGCCGGCAGGCTCCAGCATCCTTTGCACGCGCTCGGCCAATGCGTCCAGCGCAAAGGGCTTGACGATCAGTTCCATGCCGCTGCCGAGAAAGCCCGATCCGCGCGCCGCGCTTTCGGCATAGCCAGTCATCAGCAGGACTTTCAGGTCGGGACGGGTCGCGCGCGCGGCGTCCGCCAATTGGCGGCCGTTCAAGCCCGGCAGGCCGACATCGGTGACCAGCAGATCCAGGGTGGCCGCGTTGCGCAGTTGTTCCAGGCCGGCGTCGCCATCGTTGGCGGTCAGCACCCGCAGGCCCAGCTCCGCCAGGCTTTCGCGCACCATCTCTCGCACGTTGGCGTCATCCTCCACCACCAACACCACGGCCTGGCGCGCAACCCCGGGCCGGGCCCCGGCCGCCGACGCGGAGGCGGGCGCCGCCGCGCTAGCGGCCTGTCCTTCATGACGCGGCAGGAAGATCCTCACGGACGTGCCCTGTCTCACCTTGCTCTCAAGCGTCACGATGCCGCCTGCCTGCTTGGCGAAGCCGTAGATCATGGAAAGCCCCAGCCCCGTGCCCTCGCCCAACGGCTTGGTGGTGAAAAACGGGTCGAAGGCGTGGGCCAGCACATCGGGCGACATGCCGCAGCCGGCGTCGGTCACGCGCACTTCGACAAAGTCGCCAGGCTGCGCGCCGGGATAAGGCCGCAGGAACGCCGGATCCAGGCGCGTGTTGCACGCGGCCACGGTCAGTTCGCCGCCGTCCGGCATGGCGTCGCAGGCATTGATCACCAGGTTCAGCAAGGCATTCTCGAACTGGTTGCGGTCGCAGCGCACCGGCCACAATCCGGTCTCCAGGTCGAAGGCCAGCGTGACGCCTTCGCCGGTATAGCGGTGGAACAGATCGGCCATCGACTGCAGCGTGTTGGCGACAGAGAAAGGCTGCGGATCGATCGGCTGGCGCCGCGAGAACGTCAGCAGCCGCTGAGTCAGGTGGGCCGCGCGATTGGCCGAATCCATGGCCACGCCGACAAAGCGCTCGGCTTGCTCCGGCACCCCGGCGGCCAGCTTGCGCTGGATCAGGTAGAGCGCCCCGGTGATGCCTTGCAGCATGTTGTTGAAGTCGTGCGCGATGCCCCCCGTCAGGCGCCCGACCGCCTCCATCTTCTGTGCCTGGCGCAAAGCGTTCTCGGTTTCCAGCAGCATCTCCGCCTGCGATTTCAGATCGGTATCGTCGCGCCCCGCCATATAGAGGCTGTCCTGCGCCCAGGACATGCTCCAGGTGATCCAGGCATAACCGCCATCGCGCTTGAGCACCCGGTTCTCCAGGTGGCGCGCGCCCTGCGGCGCGTCGGCGCGGCGCGCCTGCGCCAATGCGTCGCGGGTAGCCTGATAGTCATCCGGGTGGATCAACTGGCGCAGCCCCATGGCCAGGAACTGCTCCTGGGTCCAGCCCAGGATCGGCCGCACCGCGGGGTTGACGCTGGCATAGCGCCCCTGCGCATCGATCACCGCCAGCAATTCCGGAGACATGCGCCAGATGCGGTCGCGTTCGGCAATGGCGTGCTCGACCCGCTGTTCCAGCATGCGCGCGTACTGCGAGCGCTCGACCGCGCCACACAGCCGTTCAGTCACGTCCTCGATACCGGCCACGTCGCCGCGCTTGAGCCGCGAGCCGGCCGCCGTCTGCGCCACCAGCGCGCCGCCGCGCCGCCCCCAGCGGTCCATCGGCACGACGATGGTGGACGGCTGGAAATCGCCATCGGACGGCGCCAGCAACGGCTCCATGCAGGCCGTGCGGCCCTCGTCCAGCGCCGCATGGATCCGGGCCAGCAAGCCCGGTTCCAGGCTGTCGCCGACAGGCCCGCCGGGCGGCGTCCAGCGCGTCGATACGGTTGGCCCGGTGGCCAACGCCGGCCAATCGACCACCGCCACCAGTCCCAACGCCAGATGCTGCCCCAGGCTCTCGCATGCCAGTTGTTCGATCGCGCCCTGCTGCTGCATTTCACGCATGCGGTCGCCCAGCGCCAGCACGAAATTCTTGCGGTACTGCCCCTCCCAGAGTTCCGCTTCCGCGGTCTTGCGCGCCGTGACATCGAGGAACAGCGCCATCATCCGGTTGTCGCCTTCGCGACGCGCGCGCGCCTCGTACCAGGCCGCCCGCGGCGCGGGGACCGCGAATTCGAACTGGGCCGGTTCGCCGGTCTCGACCACCTGCGCGAAGGTGTCCAGGATCCGGTCCGGCACGCCGGGAATCATCTCGCGCAATGTATGGCCGAGCGTATCGCCATCTTTCATGCCGCTCTGGCGCTCGAAGGCGGGATTGACCTCGATGAAACGGAAATCGACGATGCGGCCCGCCGCGTCGCGCAGCGCCTCGCTCAGGAAGAAGGCTTCCTGCATGCCTTCGAACATGGCGCGCCAGCGCTCGCCGCTGCGGCGCAGCGCGGTCTCGGTCAGGTGCCTTTCGATCGCCAGCGCGGCGCTGCGCGTGACCACCGCGATGGCGCCGATATCGGCGACCGACGGCGCCCGCGGCGTGGCGTAGTAATTCGAGAACACGCCCAGCAAGCGGCCGTCGGTGGCCAGGATGGGCGTCGACCAGCAGGCCCGCAGGCCGTGCGTCAGCGCGCGTTCGCGCCAGGATTCCCAGAGCGGATCGCTGGCGATATCCTCGACGTAGACCGGGCGGCTGGACACCGCCGCCAGGCCCCACGAGGCCATCTCGGGCGCGATCGGCACCCGCTCGACAGCGGCGTTGAAGTCGGCGGGCAGGCTGGGCGCCGCGCCGTGGCGCAGGAACGCGCCGCTGTCGTCGACCAGCGCGATGGCCGCCCGCAGATCGACACTGGACTGGGCCTCGATGGCGCGCAGCATGTGGTCCAGCACCTCGGCCAGCGGCACGCCGGCGGCAATCTGCTGCAACATGAGACGCTCGTCTTCGAGTCGTACGAGCGTGTCGGTCCAGGAATGAGGTGCGCGGTCGCGCTGGGTCAGCATGTCATCTCCTGCAGGCTACCCAGACTGTATTGCGGCCACGCGGCGACAGCCGCAACGCTCGGTAACGCGGCATTACACCTTGCCGCCAGCCGCCAGGCCCGTGCCCTGCTGGCGGCCCCGCCGGGCCGGCTCGCCGGCCTGCGGCGCCGGCGGCCGGTCAGCGCGGCAATTCGGCGCTTTCGCGCGCCAGCCCCAGCGCCGTCAGCGCCTCGGGCTTGTCGACCAGCACGCACTGCTTGCCGGTGCGGGTGCAGTGGTCCTTGACGCGCCAGTAGGCGCCATGGCTGACGCAGCCGGTCTGGCAGATGACCAGGTCGGCCGCCACCAGGCTGGCTTCGAGCGTGTCGCCGTCGCTGCCTTCGCCGCCGCAATGGCCGAGGTAGCGTCCGCCGGCCATTTCCACCACCTTGCGGGTCAACATCAGGGCCATGGCGTCCTCGCCCACGCAGAGCACCGACTTTTCGCGCAGCGTGGCCGCGGCGATGACGGCGGGGGGCACCGGCGGCTCGGCCGCGTGATCGAGCGGATGCTCGCGCGCCTGGGCGGCGCGGTCCTGCCAGGCCAGGCGCTCGCGCATCAGCCCCTGCACCCGCTCCACCAACTGGCTCACGCGCCGCGCCAGCGCGACACGGCGGGGAAGCCCGGGAATCGTGCCCTCGAGCGCGGCGCGATCCTGCCGCGCCCAGGCCAGGGCGGTATCACGCTGGATCACCGCGGCGCGCAATTTGAAGACCTCGGCTTCGAGATGCTGGATGCGCTGCGCCTGCGCGCTCAGCAGGCGGCTGCAGCGCGCCTGGGCCTGGCCGTAGGCGGCCAGCAATGCCGCGTGCTCGCGATGCAGCGAATTGGGCGCCTGGAATGCAAGGGTCATCTTGGGCCTCTCGGGTGGCGGAACACGGCGATGCGTGATGCAGCCGTCGTTCGACATGCGAGGCATTATAAATGAGAATGCGTCTGTTTAACGATATGAACAGATGCCGTCTCCGCCCCGGGAAATCCATTACTGACGGGCCTGGGGTCGCTTAAATATGATCGACAAACAATACCGGCACGCAAGCCTCGGCGGCTTGACCAGGCGCCCTTCCAGGACGCGCGCGCCATGCCTGTTCCCGGCCCGGCGCCCGCCAGGCCGCGATCCAATGAAGTGAGGGGCGCCCCATGCCGCAATCCACCGAACTTCTGCGCGATATCCACGAAACCAATCTCATGTATCTGCTGTTGTTGCCGCGGATGGCTCGCAGCGGCAATCCGTCGGCATTGGCTGGCGTGCAGGTTTCGGCCCGGGCCTGCGAATGGCTGGCCCGGCAGGATCTCGACAACCTGACCCGCCTGTCCCGATGCAGCGTGGTGCTGGCCCAGTTGTCCCTCGAGCCGCCCCTGCTGCTGGCGACGCTCAGCCAGGGCATGGACGAGGCCCTGGCGAGCGAGGCAACGCCGCTGCGTACCCTGACCTAGGAGTCGTTCGCCCCCAAAGGCGCCTCGGGCAGATCCTGGCAGCCGGCTTGCGCGCCGGCGCGCACGACGCCCGGGCGCGTCAGGGCGCGTGGCAGACTACGCACAGTTTGTTGCCGTCGGGATCGCGGAAGTAGGCGCCGTAGTAGTTGGCATGGTAGTGCGGGCGCAATCCCGGCGGACCTTCGCAGCAGGCGCCGTGCGCCAGCGCCAGGGCATGGCAGCGATCCACGGTGGCGCGATCCCGCGCCAGGAACGCCGTCATCTGGCCGTTTCCCGCCGTGGCCGGGTTGCCGTCGTGGGGCGCGCCAATCACCAGCAGCGGCCGCCCGCCACCCGCTGGCTGCCAGCCCGCCCAGGGTTTTTCGGGTTCGAGAAAGCGCGGCTCCAGGCCCAGCGCGTCCGCCAGTGCGGAATAGAAGGCATGGGCGCGCTCGAAATCACCCACACCCAGGCAAACATGCGAAAACATGAACGGCCCCTCCGGTGGTTTACCTGTCCGATTATGACGCGCCCCGCTCCACCGTGGCTGCCTGCAGGCGCGCACTGCGCCAGAACAGCGCGGCGCTGATGGCCAGCGCCAGCGCCAGCAGGCTGCCGGTCATGGCCGCCACGCCGGGCCAGCCCGCGTCGGTCCAGAACCGGCCGCCCAGCGATCCCAGCACGCTGGAGCCGACGTAATACACCAGCAGGTACAGCGAGGCCGCCAACGCCTTGTAGCCCCGCGCCATCTGCCCGACCCAGCCGCTGGCCACCGCGTGCGCCGCGAAGAAACCGAAGGTGAACACCACGATGCCGGCGATCAGCACGGGCAGGCTGTCCGACAGCGTCAGCAGCAGGCCGGCCAGCGCCAGGGCGGTGCCGGCCGCCAGCATCGCGCCGCGTCCGTGGCGATCGGCCAGGCGGCCGCAATACGTGGAGGCAAAGATGCCCACCAGGTACACCACGAAAATGAAGCCGATAAAGGTCTGGCTCAGCGAGAACGGCGGCGCCAGCAGGCGGAAGCCGACATAGTTGTAGACCGTGACGAAGGCCCCCATCAGCAAGCCGCCCAGGGCGAACAGGCCGCACAGGGGACCATTGCGCAGATGCGCGCCGATACCCGCGCGCACATCGCCGGCGACGCCGGCCCAGCCGCGCGCGCGTTGTGGCGCGAAGCGGCGCGAGGCCGGCAGCAGCCACACGAACAGCACGGCCGCGGCGATGCCCAGCAGGCCCAGCGTGCCCAGGGCCGCGCGCCAGCCGAAGTGATCCGACACCAGTCCGGTGATCACCCGCCCCGACAAGCCGCCGAAGGCGCTGCCGCTGATGTACAGGCCCATGGCGAAGCCAAGGGTGTCGGGCTCGACCTCTTCGGCCAGGTAGGCCATGGCCACCGCCGGCACGCCCCCCATCGCCAGGCCCTGCAACGCCCGCAGCAGCAGCAGGCTGTGCCAGTCGGGCGCCACCGCCGCCGCCGTGCCCAGCACCGCCGAGGCGAACAGCGACAACGCCATGACGCGCTTGCGCGGCAGCGCCTGCGAAAACAGGCCCACCAGGAAGATCGCCACGGCCAGCAGCCCGGTGCACAGCGACAGCACCAGACTGCTCTGGGCCGGCGACACCCCGAAGCCATGCGTGAACAGCGGCATCAGCGGCTGCACGCAGTAGAGCAGCGAAAACGTGGAAAACCCGGCCGCGAACAGGGCCCATTGGGCGCGCCGCAATGCCGGCGTGCCGCGCGCCAGATAGCCGGTCGGAGGCACCGGCGCGGTGGCGCCGGCTGTGGATGGGGCAAGGACGGAGGGGCTGGACATCGGGAATCTCGAAAAGCACCGGGCAAGGACCCGTGCGATCAAGGTAGACTTTCCCCCTGCATATGTCCAATATATGAAACTAGTACTCGCCATATTTAATAACGATGGAACTCAGACACCTGCGCTATTTCACGGTGGTCGCCGATGAGCTGCACTTCACCCGCGCCGCCGCCCGGCTGGGCATCGGCCAGCCGCCATTGAGCCAGCAGATCCAGCAGTTGGAACGCGAGATCGGCACCCCGCTGTTCCTGCGCCTGCCGCGCGGCGTCGAGCTGACCGAGGCCGGCGCCCAGTTCCTGGAAGACGCCCGCGCCATCCTGGCCAGCGCGGACCGGGCCATCGACACCGCGCGCCGCCTGGGACGCGGCGAACGCGGCGCCATCACCGTGGGTTTCACTGCGTCGGCGGTATTCCACCCGTACCTGCCGCGAGCCATCCGCGCGTTCCGCGACCGCTATCCGGACGTGCGCATCAGCCTCGCCGAAAGCAATACCATCAGCCTGCTGCGTGGCTTGCGCGAGAACGCCGTGGACGTGGCTTTCGTGCGTCCGCCCTATGTGCTCGATCCGGAATTCGAATCCGAGCGCGTGCTGGACGAACCGATGCTGATCGCCCTGCCCCCGGACCATCCCCTCAGCCGCAGACGCAGCGTGCCCATCGCCGCGCTCGCCGACGAGGACTTCGTGCTCTATCCGCGCCCGATCGGCGCCGGCCTGTACGACGCCATCCAGGGCGCCTGCCTGCGCGCCGGCTTTGCCCCGCGCGTGATCCAGGAAGCGCCGCAAATGGCATCGATCGTCAGCCTGGTGGCGGCGGGGGTCGGCATCTCGATCGTGCCGGCGGCGATGCGCCACATGGGCGCGCAGGGCATCGAATACCGCCCGATAAAGGGCGATGCGCCACATGCCTTGCTGGACATGGCCTACCGCCGCCACGACCGCTCGATTGCGGCGCGCAACGCGGTAGACATGCTGCGCCGGCTGGCGCATCCGGAGCCGCTGGCGTGATGCGCCAGCCGGCAATGCGGGCGCCCCTCGCGCGCCGTCCGCATTGCCGCGTGGAACCCGCGCGGTATCGGCCTGTCGCGTTTGTCATCTTCTGTAAACCCGGCGCGGGCCAGCCCCTGTAAATTGTCGCGCACTCGCCTCAGCCGCCCCGCAATGGGCCCGGCCGGCGCAATCTGCCTAAAGGTGTTCACGTGCAACGTACTATCCTGGCTGTGGCGCTTGCCACGCTTCCCGGTCTGGCCGCGGCGGCTGCCCTGGCGTCCTCCATCGGCGCCGTGACGGTCTACCAGGACCGCGCCGTCGTCACCCGCAGCGCCAGCAGCGATCTGTCGGCCGGCGAGCACGAGCTGGTGCTGGAAAAACTGCCCGCGGGCCTGCAGGACAACTCGTTGCAGGTGTCGGCCAAAAGCTCCGGACAGGCGACCCTGCTGGACGTGCGGGTGCGCGATGCGTTCCAGGCCGACACCGCCAACGAGCGCGTCAGACAACTGGAAGAACAGATCCGCAAGCTGACCGGCCAGCAGGCGGCGTTGGACGACGAGGCCGCGGTGCTGGACAACCAGCGCGAACTGGTGGCGATGATGCAGCGTGGCGCCACCGAGCCGGCCAAGGATGGCCCGCGCCCCACGCTCGATGAACTGAAGGCGATCCAGGCGCTCAGCGCCGATACGCTGACCCGCGCCCTGGCCGGCCTGCGGCAGGTGGCCGAGCAGCGTGAAGCGCTGGCGCGTCAGTTGGATGCCGCGCAAAGCGAACTGGGCCGCTTGCAGGGCCAGCTCAATCGCCGCACCAAGACCGTCACGCTGCGCGTCAACCTGGCGCGCGCCGGCAAGCTCGACCTGAACGTGTCGTACGCGGTGCCGGGCGCGCGCTGGACGCCTTCGTACGATGCGCGGCTGCGCCCGGCCGACCGCAGCATCGACCTGGGCTACTTTGGCGTCATCCGCCAGAACACCGGCGAGGACTGGAACAACGTCAGGCTCACCCTGTCGACCGCGCGGCCGGCGCTGGGCGGCGGAGCGCCCGAGTTGACGCCCTGGATCGTTGACGTGGCGGCTCCCAGGCCTCCCCTGCCGATGCCGGCCGCCGCGCCCTCTCCGCTGGCGCGCGGCGATGCGCGCGCGCGCATGAGTGCCAAGGCCAGCGCCGAAATGGCGGCGGACGAAACGGCATCCCCGCTGGAAAACGCCGAGGTAGCGACTGCCTCGGTGCAGGCCGAGACAACCAGCGCCTCGTTCCAGATCCGCTCGCCCGCCACGCTGCCTTCGGACAATAGCGCGCAGCGCGTCGCCATCACCAGCGCCAAGCTGCCGGCCACGCTGCAATACCAGTCCACCCCGGCGCTGCGCGAGGCGGCGTTCCTCACGGCCCTGGCCAGCAACAGTACCGACTATCCGTTCCTGGCCGGCTCGCTCAATACCTTTCTGAACGACGCCTTCGTCGCGGCCTCGTCGATGAAAACCGTGATGCCCGGCGAGAAACTCGAACTGGCGCTGGGCGCCGACGACGGCATCGCGATCAAGCGCCAACTGATCAATCGCTTCACCGAAAGCACGGGCTTTTCCGGCAGCGGCAAGCGCGTGACCTACGAATACAAGATCACCGTCACGAACAACAAGAGCACCAAGGAACAAATCACGTTCAAGGACCGGCTGCCCCTTTCGCGCAACGAGAAGATCGAGGTCAAGCTGCTGTCGCCGGCCGAACGCGACATCAAGCGCGAGGACGATGGCGTGCTGGTCTGGAACTGGGACATGGAACCGGGCAAGTCGCGCGATACCGTGTTGAAGTTCTCGATCGACTATCCGGGCAACCTTGACGTGACTGGACTCTGACCGCCTTGGCGCCGCCGGCGGCCTTCACTGCCGGCGGCAGAATTCGATGAAATCGTCCGGCGACAGCGGCACCGAGATGCCGTAGCCCTGGGCCACCTTGCAACCGAGTTCGCGCAGCAACTGGATATCGCGCTCCTGCTCGACCCCTTCGGCCACCACCCGGCGACCCAGCGCCCGTCCCATTTCGATGGCCGCCGCCACCACCGCGCGGGACGCCGGTTCGCGGTGCATGTGCACGATGAAGTCGCGGTCGATCTTCAGTTCGGTGAACGGCATGGCGGAAAACAGCCGCATCGAGGCGATGCCCGCGCCGAAATCGTCCATGGCCAGTTCGAAGCCGCGCACCCGCAGCAGATTCAGCGCCGACGACAGGGCCAGCCAATCGGCGACCGGTTCGTCCTCGGTCAGTTCGATCTTGACCAGGCGCGCCGGCAGGCCGGCGCGCGCCACCCGTTGCTCCAGGGCGCCCGGCAGGTCGGGCGCGCACAGCGTCGAGGCCGAGGCATTGATCGCGATCGGCACCGCGATGCCTTCGGCATGCATCGCCACCAGCACCTCGACCACGCAATCGGCGACGCTGTTGAACAGGGTCCGGTCCAGGCCCAGCCGGTGCGCGGCCGGCACGAAATCGGCGGCGGCAATGGCGCCCAGCGTCGGATGATCCCAGCGCGACAAGGCCTCGGCCGCGATCGCGCGGCCGCTGTCCAGGTCGACCTGCGGTTGCAGCACGACCCGCATGCCTTCGCCGGAAACCAGGGCCTGGCCCAACTCGGCCTCGATCAGGTCGCGCCGCACCGAGATCCGCTGCGGCGAACGGGTATCGTCATCCAGGCTGTGCAGCGCGGTCTTGATGGCATGCTGCATGCTGGCGCGCGACACCGGCTTGGCCAGCGCCTGCGACGACGGGCAGCCCGCCTGCAAGGCCAACCGCACATGCGATTGCAGCAATTCGTCTGCCAGGCTGCTGATCCAGATGATGGGTGGCATGTGCTTGAGCCGCCCGCTGTCGACCAATTGCCGCAGTTCATTGGGCAGGCGGGTGCCATCGCCCTCGCCCATGGCGATATCGCTCACCACCACGTCGTAGCTCTGCCGTGCCAGCGCGGCAATGGCCTCGACGCTGCTGCCCACGCCCGCAACGCGCCGCAATCCCAGTGCCAGCAGCATGTTCTGAAGGTAGGCCCGCTCCACCGGGTGGTCCTCGACCAGCAGGATCCTGCGGATGGCGCCGCGGGCGTCGGTTTTGGGCATCGCGCGAGTCCTCGGATGTGTCGGCATTCGAACAGGCTGGCGGCGCCGGTGACAGGCCGCCGGGCCGGACGCGATCGCGGGATCGCGTTTCATCAATGCTAAGGCATCTTCGCCGGGTGTGGCGCGGCGACGAAGCCCTAGGACCGATTACGGCGATGCGGGCGCCAATTGGGGGAGACGATAGGGGGACGTAGCCCAGACGGACGACGCCCGCGGGTGCGATAATGCCGCTCTTTCCCCGCATCTACGGCACGGAGCTTCCCTTGACCCGCATTGACGATCCCCTGCACGACCGCGAGGTCGGCGCGGCCGACGCCACCCAGGACAACACCCGCACGGACGATACCCGCATCAGCGCGGTGCGCCCCCTGATTTCGCCCGCCCTGCTGCAGGACGAACTGCCCGTCTCGGCCGAGATCCAGACGCTGGTCGAGGACAGCCGCGCCCGCATCGCCGACGTGCTGCACGGCCGTGACGACCGGCTGGTGCTGGTGGTGGGCCCCTGCTCCATCCACGACCACGGGCAGGCCATGGAATACGCGCGCCAGTTGCGCGTTGCCGCTGACCGGCACCGCGACGACCTGCTGATCGTGATGCGCGTGTACTTCGAGAAGCCGCGCACCACCGTGGGCTGGAAAGGCTACATCAACGACCCGCGCCTGGACGGCAGCTTCCGCATCAACGAGGGCCTGCGCCGCGCCCGCGAACTGCTGCTGGACATCAGCGGCCTGGGCCTGCCGATCGCCACCGAATTCCTCGACCTGCTCAGCCCGCAGTACATCGCCGACCTGATCGCCTGGGGCGCCATCGGCGCGCGCACCACCGAAAGCCCCAGCCATCGGCAGCTCAGTTCGGGCCTGAGCTGCCCGCTGGGCTTCAAGAACGGCACCGATGGCGGCGTGCAGATCGCGGCCGACGCCATCGTCGCCGCCAGCGCCAGGCACGCCTTCATGGGCATGACCAAGATGGGCATGGCCGCCATCTTCGAAACCCGCGGCAATGTCGACACCCATGTGATCCTGCGCGGCGGCAAGCAAGGCCCCAACTACGACGCCGCCAGCGTCGACGCAAGCTGTGCCGTATTGCGCGCGGCCGGCCAGCGCGAACAGGTCATGATCGATTGCTCGCACGCCAATTCCAACAAGTCGCACCTGCGCCAGGTCGACGTGGCGCGCGACATCGCCGCTCAACTGGCTCAGGGCGACACCCGCATCACCGGCGTGATGATCGAGAGCCACCTGGAGGAAGGCCGCCAGGACCTCAAGCCGGGACAGCCGCTGCGCCCTGGCGTCTCCATTACCGACGCCTGCCTGGGCTGGACCCAGACCCTGCCGGTGCTCGACATGCTGGCGCAGGCGGTGCGTGAACGCCGCGCCAAGGCCCGCGCCTGACGCGGCCGCGGCCCTAGCGGTTCAGCGCATACGGCGCCGGATCCATGTCGGGCGATTCCCCGGTCACCAGGCAGGCCAGCAGCTTGCCTGTCACCGGCCCCAGCGTAAAGCCGTGATGCGCATGGCCGAAGGCCAGCCACAGCCCCGGATGACGCGGCGCCGGACCGATCACCGGGCGCATGTCCGGCAGGCAGGGCCGGCATCCCATCCATGGAGTCTGCTCGACCGCCTTGCCCAACGGCAGCAGTTGCTGGGCGAGCGCGCGCGTGCGCGCGACCTGCACCGGCGACGGCGGCGCATCGCGCGGCGCGAACTCGGCCCCCGTGGTCAGCCGCAGGCCCAGTGTCATCGGCGACATCACGAAGCCGCTGTCGATATCGGCCACCGGCCGTGACAGCGCGGCGCCATCGGCCAGCGCGAAGTGCTGGTGGTAGCCGCGCTTGACCGCCATCGGAATCCGGTAGCCCAGCGGCCGCAACACGTCGGGCGACCACGGCCCCAGCGCCACCACCACCTCGCGCGCCTCCAGCGGCCCGGTCACGCCACGCACGCGCCAGCCGCCGGCCACCGCTTCGAGGCTGCGCGCGTCGCCGCGCGCCAGCATGCCGCCACGCCGCCGGAACAGGGCCGCGTAGCCGCGCGCCACCGCGCCCGGATCGGACACATTGACGGGATCGCGCCAATGGATCGCGCCCGCCAGCCTGGGCGACAGGGACGGCTCCAGCGCCGCCAGCGCGGGACGGTCCAGCACCTGGTAGTCCAGGCCGTAGCCGGCCAATGCCGCCGCGTCGGCCACGGCGCGGTCCAGGCTGGCCTGGCTGCGCATGCCGTCGATCCAGCCATTGCGGCGGAACAGATGGTCGATGCCAGCCGCGTCCTTGAGCGCGTCGTGTTCGGCCACGCTGCGTTCGATCAACGGCAGCATGGCGGCGGCCGCGCGCGCCAGCCGCGACGGCGCCGAATGCCACCAATAGCGCACCAGCCAGGGCGCGATGCGGGGCAGGAAACGCGGGTCGTAGCGCACATCGGGCCGGCGGTTGCCGGCATAGCGCAACAGGCTGCGCCAGTCGCGCGGAAACGCGTAGGGGATGACGCTGGCGCGTTCGATCAGTCCGGCATTGCCGTAGCTGGTCTCCTCGCCCGGGCCGCGCCGGTCGAACAAGGTCACCGAGCGTCCGCGCGCCTGCAGATGCAGCGCCGCGCTCACGCCGATGATGCCCGCCCCCAGGACCACCACGTCTGTTTTCATGCTGTGCATTCTGCCCCTGCGCCCCCGGCCACGGCAAGTCCGTGCGCGGGCGTAGAATCGATCCGCGCCCGCTACCGGCCCGAGCCGCCGCGCGCCCGGCCGCGATGCCATTCCAGGAGCCCTGACCATGCCCGCACCAGCCCCCCTGCAACCCGTCACCCTGGATGGCGAGATCGTGCGCCTGGTGCCCTTGACCGCCGCCCACGCCGGTCCCCTGGCCGAGGTCGGCCTGCATCCCGAACTCTGGCGGCTGCAACCCGAGCCGGTCGCCAATGCCGACGACATGCGCCGCTATGTCGAGCGGGCGCTGGCCGGCCAGGCTGCCGGCACCTGCCTGCCATTCGCCATCCTGCGGCGCGCCGACGGCCAGGTCATCGGCACCACCCGCTACATGGATATCGCCCTGGCGCACAAGCGCCTGGAGATCGGCGCCACCTGGCTCACCCCCGCCAGCCAGCGCAGCGGCGCCAACACCGAGGCCAAATATCTTTTATTGCAGCACGCCTTTGAAACAATTGGTATCATGCGGGTGGTGTTCAAGACGGAGGCGACCAACCTGCAATCGCGCCAGGCCATCCTGCGCATTGGCGGCGTCGAGGAAGGGGTGTTCCGCAAGCACCTGATCGCGCAGTCCGGACGCCCCCGCGACATGGCCTATTTCGCCATCCTCGACGAGGACTGGCCCGCCGCCCGGACACGCCTGCTGGCGCGCCTGCGCCGCGCGCCGTGATGGCGCGCGGAGTTGTTCTTTGTCTTTCATCACGGCCGGCGCTCAAGTTCCCGCAACTGGAGGCCGTTAATGCGGTACCCGGGGCAGGCTCGCCGTCCGAGCGCCCCGCTCATTACAAGTCAGGTATGGATCGTTCTCCCCTCGCCCCGCCCGCACCGGTCGGGCACAACCGTCCCAGCATCTTCATCTACACCGAAGAACAACGAGGCAATCAGTTGGTCGAATCGCCAGTGATCGGCATGCTCTCGGACGTCTCGGGCTCGGACAAGCTCGTCGTCGTGCAGGACCCTTTCAGTGGCATCAAATTCATCTATCGCGTCGACCACGACAGCAGCAACCTCGACGCGGCGGCGATCACCGAGCAGGACCAGTCCGCGTTCGACGGCAGGAATTCGGTGCAGATCAACGCCATGTCCTACAAGCTGGGCACCGCCGACAGCGCCATGAAATTGCTGCGCGGCAAAACCCAATGGATCCAGGACAAGGGCGCGGTGCTGTCGGTGCTGCTGCAAAACGCGGCGGCGCGCAAGACACGCTTCGCGCCACCGCGCATCGAGCGCGACCGCGTGCGCAAGGTGCCGCCCGGCGTGCCGGTGGAATATCTGGCCGCCTGATCGCGCCCGGGCGGTGTACAACTTCCGGAGGATTTTCTTATCCACAGAAACTGTGGATAAGAAACCGGCGGACGCAGGCCGGCCGGCCTTCGCGGCGACACCGCAGGGGCTGATCATTTCTTGACCAGCCAGACACCGCGCCGGCACGATGGCGCGCCGCAGCAACGGCGATAATGATATTCTCCCGCGGGAGCGCCTCGAGGGGATCTCACTGGCTGGCGCGTCCCGGCCCTGCGCCCCTGCCAGGCGGACCCATCCACCCCATAAGAAGCCGTAGCATGAAAGGAGCGGAAAGCGTGTTTGCCTTTGGAGCGCCCCGCGCGCAACCGCCTGCTCGTCCGGTGCCGTGACCATCATCATCGTCGACGATCACGGCGACTGGCGCGACACCATCGCCGAGTTCATCCATGACCTCGGCCTGGGCGAAGCCATCCTCACGGCGGGCTCGCTATCCGAACTGGATCAATTGCTGCTGAACGTCACGCCCGGCATCCTGGTGCTGGACGCCATGCTGCCCGACGGCGACGGCCTGGCGCGGGTCGCGCACCTGCGCACCACGTATCCGTCGATGGGCATCATCATGCTCACCGGCCGGCTCTTGAGCGAAGACAAGGTGTCGGGACTGAGCCTGGGCGCCGACCACTACCTGACCAAGCCCGTCAACCTGGCCGAACTCGGCGCGACCCTGGTGTCGCTGTCGCGGCGCCTGCGCGTCGTGCCGGCGGCCGACCCCGAGGCGCCGGCCAACGAGACCTGGCGCTTCGATCCCGCGCGCCGCCGGCTGGTGTCGCCCAAGCGCGTCCATGTCGACATCACCGATACCGAAAGCCGCCTGATCGGCGCCCTGATCCAGGCAGCGCCGCTGCCGCTTTCGCGCGGCCGGCTGGTCGAGGCGCTGGGCGCCAGCGCCGAGGCCTACGACACCCATCGCCTGGACGCCCACATGCACCGGCTGCGCCGCAAGCTGCGCGCGCAGGCCGGCGGCGACATGGGCATCCGCACCGTTTACGGCGTCGGCTATGTCTGCACCATGCCGGTGCAGGTCGTCGGCAATAGCAAGCAATGAGTTCCTCGCCATGGCACTGACCGTTATCCGCCCCCGCCGTTCCGTCCTCTACATGCCGGGCGCCAATGCGCGCGCGCTCGAGAAGGCGCGCGGCCTCGATGCCGATACGCTGATCCTAGACCTCGAGGACGCGGTGGCGCCCGGCGCCAAGGCGCTGGCGCGCGACCAGGTGGCCGCGGCCCTGCGCGCTGGCGGCTATGGCCGGCGCGAGTGCGTGGTGCGCATCAATGCGCTGGACACCCCGTGGGGCCTGGACGATGCGCGCGCGATCGCGCAGGCCGGCGCCGACGCGGTGCTGCTGCCCAAGGTGCAATCGGCCGCCGAACTCGACGCGCTGGCGCGCGCCCTGGATGCGGCCGGCGCGCCGCCCGCGCTGCCACTGTGGGCCATGGCCGAAACGCCATTGGGCTTTCTGCGGCTGGACGCGATTGCCGGCGGCCATCCACGGCTCGCGGCCATCGTGGTGGGCACCTCCGACCTGGTCAAGGACCTGCGCGCGCGCCACACGCCCGAGCGCCACGAGACGCTGCTGGCGCGCTCGCTGGCGGTGCTGGCGGCGCGCGCCCACGGCCTGGCGGTGCTCGACGGCGTACACCTGGAACTCGACGACGATGCCGGCCTGGCCACCGCCTGCCAACAGGGGCGCGACCTAGGCTTCGATGGCAAGACGCTGATCCACCCGAAGCAGATCGCCGCCGCCAATGCCGCCTTCGCCCCCACCGAGGCCGAGCTCACCAGCGCGCGCAAGCGGCTCGAGGCCTGGCGCGCGGCCCAGGCCGCGGGCCAGGGCGTGGCGGTGGTGGACGGCGCGCTGGTCGAGAACCTGCACGCGCGCGAAGCCGAACGCCTGCTGGCCTTGGCCGACGCCATCGCGGCGCGCGCGGCCACGGGCTGAACCGCGCCGCGGACGCCAGCGCCCGCGGCCAGCTACAATAGCGGCCGCGATCGGATGGGCGTTCGCCCTCTGCGCCTGCCGCGCCTGGCGCGGCCCGCCTGTCGCGCCGCCGGCGCGTTCGCTCCATGGCTCCTTCTTTTTTACGCCGCAGCCCGTGGCGGGAGCCTTGCCGCGCTTGTTCCACACCACCCCGGTCGCGCCCTCCAGCCACACGATTCATGATCCGCTTCCAACAAGTTTCACTCATGCGCGGGGTCAAGCCCCTGTTCGACAAGGTCGACCTGCTGCTGAACCCCGGCGACAAGATCGGCCTGATCGGCGCCAACGGCGCCGGCAAGTCGAGCCTGTTCGGCCTGCTGCGCGGCACGCTGCACGCCGACCAGGGCGACCTGGACTACCCCGCCAGTTGGCGCATGGCCTACGTGGCGCAGGAAACGCCTGCCCTGGACCGCCCCGCCATCGAATACGCCATCGATGGCGACGTCACGCTGCGCAAGCTCGAAGCCGAACTGGCCACGCTGGAAGCGGAGCCCGAGAGCGCCGAGAACGGCCTGCGCATGGCCGACATCTATGCCGCGCTGGCCGACGCCGACGCCTACACCGTGCATTCGCGCGCCGAACAACTACTGACCGGCCTGGGCTTCACGCAGGCGCAGATGCAGTTGCCGCTGACCAGTTTCTCGGGTGGCTGGCGCATGCGCCTGAACCTGGCGCAGGCACTGATGTGCCCGTCCGACCTGCTGCTGCTGGACGAACCCACCAACCACCTGGACCTGGACGCCATCATCTGGCTGGAAGACTGGCTCAAGCGCTATCCGGGCACGCTCATCGTGATCTCGCACGACCGCGACTTCCTGGACGGCGTGGTCAACGTCATCGTCCACATCGACGAGCGCAAGCTCAAGCGCTACTCGGGCAACTACTCGTCGTTCGAGCGCCAGCGCGCCGCCCAGCTGGAACTGGCACAGGGCATGATGGAAAAGCAGATGCGCCAGCGCGCGCACCTGCAGTCGTTCATCGACCGCTTCAAGGCCCAGGCCAGCAAGGCGCGCCAGGCGCAGAGCCGCATCAAGGCGCTGGCGCGCATGGAAGAAGTGGCGCCGCTGCGCGCCGCCGCCGAATTCTCGTTCGAGTTCCGCGAGCCGCTGCGCGCGCCCAATCCGCTCTTGACGATGGACAAGGTCAGCGCCGGCTACCGCAACACCGACGAGGACAGCGGCGCCACGTCCGACAAGATCATCGTCTCGGGCATCGACTTCTCGCTGCAGGCAGGCCAGCGCCTGGGCCTGCTGGGCATCAATGGCGCCGGCAAGTCGACCTTCATCAAGACCATCGCCGGCGAGCTGCAATCGCTGGCGGGCGAGACGCAGTTCAACAAGGGCCTGTCGATCGGCTACTTCGCCCAGCACCAGGTCGAGATGCTGCGCCATGACGAATCGCCCTTGTGGCATATGACCAGGATCGCGCCGACGGTGCGCGAGCAGGAACTGCGCAACTTCCTGGGCAGCTTCAATTTCAACGGCGCCATGGCCACCAGTTCGATCGCGCCATTCTCCGGCGGCGAGAAAGCGCGCCTGGCGCTGGCGCTGATCGTCTGGCAGCGCCCCAACCTGCTGCTGCTGGACGAGCCCACCAACCACCTGGACCTGGAAACCCGCGAGGCGCTGACCACCGCGCTGGCGCAGTTCGAAGGCACGCTGGTGCTGGTGTCGCACGACCGCCACCTGCTGCGCGCCACCACCGACCAGTTCATCATCGTGGCCGACGGCCGCTTCAGCCCGTTCGACGGCGACCTGGACGACTACAAGGACTGGCTCTACAAGACCAAGCTGTCGGCCAAGGCCGCGGCCTGAGCGCGCGAGCGGCGCGCGCCGGCCAGGCACGGCATGGTCCATTCGCGGGCGAACGCGTTACAATCCCGCGAATTGCACGCCCGGCCCTGCGCAAGGGGCCGCGCGCGACAACCCCCAACCACGTCCCGCTGTACGCGGGACGCGTTTTTTCAACGCTCCTAGATGCCGATCAAAGACCAACTATTCCTCGCCAGCCAGTACCTGGCGCCGCATCACCTGGTGTCGCGTCTCTTCGGATACGCCTCGGACTGCCGGGAGCCCGCGGTCAAGAACTGGATGATCTCGCGCTTCGTGCGCAAGTATGGCGTGGACATGCGCGAAGCCGAGCAGGAAGACGCGCTGGCCTACGATTGCTTCAACGATTTCTTCACCCGCGCCCTCAAGCCGGACGCTCGCCCGCTCGACGAAGAGCCCGGCGGCGTGCTCTGTCCCGCCGACGGCGCCATCAGCCAGATGGGCGCCATCGAGCATGGCCGCATCTTCCAGGCCAAGGGCCACAGCTATGGCCTGACCGACCTGCTGGGCGGCGACGCCGAACGCGCCGCGCCATTCCAGGGGGGGGAATTCGCCACCATCTACCTGTCGCCCAAGGACTACCACCGCGTCCACATGCCGGTGGCCGGCACGCTGCGCGAAATGGTCCACGTGCCCGGCCGGCTGTTCTCGGTCAATCCGCTGACGGCGCGCAATGTGCCGCGGCTGTTCGCCCGCAACGAACGCGTGGTCTGCATTTTCGACACCGAGCACGGCCCCATGGCGCTGGTGCTGGTGGGCGCCATGATCGTCGCCTCGATCGAAACCGTCTGGGCCGGCCTGGTCACGCCCTACAAGCGCCGTGTCAAGGCGGTGCGCTACGACGACGCGGCGCGCGCGCCGGTGCAGTTGGCCAAGGGCGCCGAGATGGGCCGCTTCAAGCTGGGCTCGACCGCCATCGTGCTGTTTGGACCGGACAAGGTCCGCTGGGCCGATACGCCGTCGGTGCGCGGCCCGGTGCGCATGGGTGAATTGCTGGCGTTGCCGCGGGCCTAGTTTCCGCAAAGCGAATGTCTCCGTACGGTTTTATTCGCTTTATGCGATAGGGCGGCCTGGGTAGATTGGCGTTTTTTTCTTCCCGCCGCCATGTCCGCCACGCCCCTGCCCGCCGCCACGCCCTGCGCCACCGCCACCCGTTCCGCCGAACGTCCTTCGCGCGCCCTGGCGCGCCTGCTGTCACTGGAGGATTTCGAGGCCGCGGCGCGCAAGCGCCTGCCGCGCCCCATCTTCGGCTACGTCGCCGGCGCCGCCGAGGACAACCAATCCCTGCGCGCCAATCGCGACGCTTTCAACCATTATGCTTTCCAGCCGCGCGTGCTGGTCGACGTGTCGCGCCGCAGCCAGCATACCGAACTGTTCGGACGCCGCTACGAAGCGCCGTTCGGCATCGCGCCGATGGGTATCAGCGCGCTGTCCGCCTACCGTGGCGACATCGTGCTGGCGCGTGCCGCGCGCGAACAGGGCATCCCGGCGATCCTCAGCGGCACCGCGCTGATCGCGCTCGAAGACGTGATCCGCGCGGCGCCCGGCACCTGGTTCCAGGCCTACCTGCCCGGCGACCCGGACCGTATCGACGCGCTGGTGGCGCGCGCCGCGCGCGCCGGCTACGAAACCCTGGTGCTGACGGTGGACATCCCGGTATCGGCCAATCGCGAGAACAATGTTCGCACCGGCTTTTCCACCCCGCTCAAGCCCAGCCTGCGGCTGGCGTGGGACGGCCTGGCGCGGCCGCGCTGGCTGGCCGGCACCTTCCTGCGCACGCTGCTGGCCCATGGCATGCCGCATTTCGAGAATTCGTTCGCCACGCGTGGCGCGCCTATCGTGTCGGCCTCGGTGCTGCGTGATTTCAGCGCGCGCGACCACCTGAACTGGCGGCACGTTGCCCGCATCCGCGCGCAATGGCGCGGCACGCTCATCATCAAGGGCATCCTGCATCCGCAGGATGCGCGGCTGGCACGCGAGCATGGCGCGGACGGCATCATCGTTTCGAACCACGGCGGCCGCCAGCTCGATGGCGCCATCTCGCCATTGCGCGCGCTGCCGGGCGTGGTGGCCGAGGCCGGCGCCATGCCGGTCATGATGGATAGCGGCGTGCGCCGCGGCGGCGACGTGCTCAAGGCGCTGGCGTTGGGCGCTCGCTTCGTGTTCGTGGGCCGTCCGTTCAACTACGCCGCCGCCGTGGGCGGCCAGGCGGGCGTGGCGCATGCCATCGGCTTGCTGCGCGCCGAGGTCGATCGCAACATGGCCATGCTGGGCATCAACCGCCTGAGCGAACTGGACGCCAGCCTGCTGGCCCCCGCCTGAGACCGCGGCCAGCGAACCGCGGCCACCGCCCGCGGCCGCAGGGCATAGAATGGCGGTTCCTCCGCTTGTGTTGGGCCGGCCTTTGCGCCACCCACCCGCCCCGTCGACCGTGTCGCTACGCCAATCCTCGTTTTTCCTGCGTTTCCTGACCCTGGGCGCGCTGGCCCATGTGTATGTCGGCGCCCGCCTGATCGCCGACGCCGGACTCGCCGGCCCCGGCGCCGCCGGCGCCATCCTGCTGCTGATTCTGTCGTGCATCCTGATTCCGCTGGGCATGCTGGCGCGTTCGTCGGTGCACCCGCCCTGGGGCGACCGCATCGCCTGGGTCGGCCTGGTCGCCATGGGCCTGTTCTCGTCCCTGTTCGTGCTGACGGTGCTGCGCGACGCGCTGTTGCTGGCCCTGTGGCTGGTCGACCTGGCCACCGGCCTGGCGCCACCCTGGCCCGCGTTGCGGCGCGCCAGCGCGCTGGCGGTAACGGCGCTGGCGCTGGCGGCGACGCTGGTGGGCTTCTACAACGCCCGCCGCCGCGCCCGAGTGGTCAGGGTGGACGTGCCGGTGCGCGGCCTGCCGGCCGACCTGGATGGCTTCACCATCGCCCAGATCAGCGACATCCACGTCGGCCCGACCATCAAGCAGCGCTACGTCCAGGCCATCGTCGACGCCGTCAACGACCAGGCGCCGGACATGATCGCCATCACGGGCGATGTGGTCGACGGCAGCGTCGAGCAACTGGCGGCCCAGGCCAGGCCCCTGGGCCAGTTGCGCGCGCCGTTCGGGGTCTACCTGGTGACGGGCAACCATGAATACTATTCGGGCGCGGCGCCCTGGGTGGCGGAATTCCGCCGGCTGGGCCTGCGGGTGCTGATGAACGAACACGCCGTGATCCACCCCGCCGGCCTGCCGTTGGTCGTAGCCGGCGTCACGGACTACAGCGCCGGCGCCTTCGATCCGCGCCAACGCAGCAATCCGGCCGCGGCCCTGGCCGGCGCGCCGGCCGACGCGGCGGTGCGCATCCTGCTGGCGCACCAGCCGCGCAGCGCGGCCGCCGCCGCGCCGCTGGGCTATACCCTGCAGCTATCGGGCCACACCCACGGCGGACAGTTCTTTCCGTGGGGTTTTTTCGTGCGCTTCCAGCAGCCGTACACCGCCGGGCTGCATCGCCTGGGCCAGATGTGGATCTATGTCAGCCGCGGCACGGGCTACTGGGGGCCGCCCAAGCGCCTGGGCGCTCCGTCGGAAATCACCTGTCTGCGGTTACGCCCGGCGCCTTGAGGCGGCCTTGCGCCGCCAAAGCCCACGCGGCGCTCAGGCGGCTTGCGGCAGCGGTCCGCGCTCCAGATAGCTGGTCAGCGCGATGTCGCTGGTGGTGTTGGTGATGCCCTCGATCTGGTGGATGCGCGCCAGCAACGCCTCGAGCGCCTGGGTGTCGCGCACCCGCACCTTGAGCAGCATGGCGCTTTTGCCGGTGATGGTGTGGATTTCCTCGACCTCGGTGAGCTCGGCCAGCCCAAGAACCTGCTGGGTGATGCTCCAGTTGTTGGTGTCGACATGCACGAAGGCGAGCAGCGGGCGGCCGATGCGGGCGCCGTCGAGCTTGGCGGCGATGCCCTTGATCAGCCCGTCGCGCTTGAGGCGCTTGACCCGCTCGTGTACCGCAGGCGCCGACAGGTTCAGCACCTTGCCAAGTTCGGCATAGCTCTGCGACGCGTCGTCCGCCAGCAGCGTTAATAATTTTCGGTCGCGGTCGTCGAGATCTGGCATCGGAATCTGGTTCTGCCTAACGGCATTCGAACTTTTACGGGATTAAAGAATATGGGTATTAACCCTTATTTTATTCCAATAGAATCCCGGCGATGCAGAACCGCGATACCGTTGGCGCGCCATCGCGCCACCAGCCCCTTCCCCCCGCCATTGGCGCCCTAATGTTCGCCGTCAGCGTCGTCGGCTCCAATGGCCTGGCCCTCAGCCCCATCCTGTCCGACGTGGCCCGGTCGTTCGCCACCACTCCGCTCACGGTCAGCACCGCCATTTCGGCGTATGGCGCGGCGACCGCGGCCAGCGCTTTCCTGCTGGCGGCGCGCATCGACCGCTGGGGCATCCGCCGCTCGCTTCTGGCGGCGATGGCGGCGTTGATCGCTGCCTTGCTGCTGTCGGCCACCGCGCCGCACTGGATCATCCTGACGGCGGCCCAGGCCCTGGCCGGCACCGCCGCCGGCGTCCTCCTGCCCGCCGCCTACGGCGCGGCCTCGCTGGTGGCGGCCCGCGGCCAGGAGACCCGCGCCCTGGGCCGCGTGATCTCGGGCTGGTCGGTGTCGCTGGTGGCCGGCGTGCCGCTGTCGGCGCTGATCTCGGACGCCATCGGCTGGCGCGCCACGTACGGCGCGCTGGCGCTGTGCGCCGCGGTGGCCCTGGCCGGCCTGCGGCGCCTGCCCGAGCGTCGCGGCGCCAGCGCTCCCGCGCCCCGCCTGGCGCGCCTGCTGGCGCCGCTGTCCTACCGCGATGTGCCCGTGCTGCTGCTGGCCTGCCTGGCATTTTCGTCGGCCTTCTATGGCGTCTATGCCTTTCTGGCCGACCATGTGCGCACTCTGCTGGGCCTGTCGGCGGGCCAGGTAGGACTGATCGCCTTTGCCTATGGGGCCGGCTTCCTGCTGGCCGGTCTGGCCGGCGCGCCGCTGATCGAGCGGCTGGGTCCGCGCCGCGCCCTGCCGTTGGCGCTGGCCGCCATCGCTCTGGTCTACCTGGCGCTGCTGCCCGCCGCGCACGCGCTGGCGGCGGTGTTGGCGATCGCTCTGCTATGGGGCGGGGCCTCGCAATTGAGCCTGAACCTGCTGGTGCTGCTGCTGTCGCGGGCCCGGCCCGACGAGCGTGGCGCGGTGCTGGGCCTGAACACCTGCACCACCTATCTGGGCGCCAGCGTCGGCACGGCCGTGGCCGGCACGCTCTATACCCACGCGGGCTTCGACAGCCTGGCCCTGGCAGCCGCCTCGGCCGTGGCGCTGGCGGCGTCAATGCTGCATTGGCGCCTGAATGGCCGCCGCGCCGCCGAACGCCGCGCCGCCGCCTGAAACCGTATCAGCCCGGCAACACCACCGCGCAATCGCGGCCGGCGCGCTTGGCCTGGTACAGCGCCTGGTCGGCGCGCCGCAGCACGTCGGATATGCTGGCATCGGTCTCCAGGAAGCGGGTAATGCCGCCACTGGCGGACAGCATCACCGCATGGCCGTCGATCTGGGCGGGATGCTGGCGCAAGCTGGCCCGCAAGCGGTCGCAGATGGCCAGCGCCACGTCCTTGTCCGCATCCGCCAGCAACACCACGAATTCCTCGCCGCCCAGGCGCCCCACCGAATCGCCCTCGCGCAGGCAGGCGCGCAGTTGGTCGCAGAAGTGGCGCAGCGCGGCGTCGCCGCCCAGGTGCCCGTAGCGGTCATTGACCTGCTTGAAATAGTCCAGGTCGAGCATCAGCACCGTATGGCAGGCGCCGCGCTTGGACGCATCCAGCAGTCCCTTCATGCGTTGCAGGACCTCGGCGCGGGTCCAGCATCCGGTCAGGCCATCAACCTTGGCCAGCCGCGCCAGGGCGGCCTCGTTGCGCCGGCTCTCGGTCATGTCCATGCCGATGTTGACTACGCTGCCGTCGGGCAGGCGCACGTTGGACCACAGCACCGACAGGCGCTCGCCATCGCGCGCCAGCGGTTGCCATTCGCGAAACGACGGATGCGGCGCGCGTCCGACGCTGTCGACGACACGTGCGCGGATCGCGGGGTCGGGATAGAACAATGCCAGCGGCTCCGCGTGCCGATTGATTTCTTCGCGGGTCCAGCCGAAACGGCGCTCGCACGCCGCATTCCAGAGCAGGCACTTGCCGCGTTCGTCGAAGGCGTTGATCAGCACCGGCGCATTCTGGAACAGCGCCTGGTACTGCGCCAACACCGCCCGCAGATGAGCCAGTTCGGCATCGCGGGGGTCCGGCTGGCCGGCGCCATCGCGCTCGGCGTCCGGTGGCCGCGGGGCAATCAGGGCGTCATTCGGGAAAGCGAATCGCATGGGCTGGCTGGCGGGAAAGACGGCTCGGCCCGGCGGTGTCTCGGGCCGGGGCGTGTAAGGCGCGGCCAGTATACGTTCAAGCCCGCGCCCCGAATGCCAAGAAACGTCAATTCGCCGCGCCTCCCGCCCGGGGCGGCGCTACCAGGGGAACGTGATCAGGTCGCCATACAGGCTGCGCAGTTTTGCCTTGACCTCGGGCGATTGCTGATAGATCGAGATGAACTTGAGCAAGCGCGGATCCTGCGCTTGCTCGGGCCGCGTGACCCAGCGGATGGCATAGCGGCGCACATTGGCCGGATCGGTATTGTCGAACGCCAGGCCATCCTTCTCGTCCAGCCCGGCCTGCTTGGCGAAAGTGGTATAGGTGACCGATGCCGTCACGTCATCGAAGACGCGGGCCGATTGCGACCCGTCGATCTGCACGAATTTCAGGCGCCTCGGATTGTCGGTCACGTCCTCGAGGGTGGCCTGGTGCGCCACGCCCGGCTTGAGCTTGATCAGGCCGATCGATTGCAGCAGCAGCAAGGCGCGGCCGGTATTGACCGGATCATTGGGCAGCGCGATGGTGGCGCCCTCCGGCAGGGGGTCGCCCTTCTTGAGTTTCTTGGAGAACAGGCCGATGGTGGTGGAATAACCGTAGGCGATGGGCGTCAGGTGGGTGCCGCGGCGGGCATTGAACAGTTGCAGGAACGGTTCGTGCTGGAAGAAGTTGGCGTCAACCGAACCGTCGGCCACGGCGATGTTGGGCAGCACCCAGTCGTTGAACTCCACCAGTTCGACCTCCAGGCCGGCCTTGCGCGCCTCGGCCACCGCCAGCTCGGTGGCGGCGTTGGCCACGCTCGGGATCAGGCCGATGCGCAACGGCTTGTCGGCCGCCAGCGCCGGCGCGGCGCTGGCCACGCCCAGGACGGTCACGGCGGCGGCGCGTGCCAGGGTCAGGAACAGGGAATGCAAAGACATGGAATCATCCGGTGGAAAACGCACGGTGCGGCTATTGTGCCGCAGCCTGGCGCCAGCGCGGCCAAAGTCCTTGGTCGCGTGATGGCGATCCCGCCGCGCCGGGGCGCTACACTCGAGCCCGGCACTGCAATCCAGCATCACGGAGGCCGACCTTGCAAAATACCGCCACCCTGCCCACCCATGTCACCTTGATCGGCGCGCCCACGGATATCGGCGCGGGCGCGCGCGGCGCCTCGATGGGTCCGGAAGCCCTGCGCGTGGCGGGTATCGGCCCGGTCATCGAGGCCCAGGGGTTCACGGTCATCGACCATGGCAACCTTTATGGTCCGGCCAATCCGTGGCAACCGCCGGTGGACGGCTACCGCCACCTGGACGAAGTGGCCGCCTGGAACCATGCCGTTCACGACGCCATGTACGCCGCGCTGGCCCAGGGCTCGCTGCCGATCCTGCTGGGCGGCGATCATTGCCTGGGCATCGGCTCGATCAGCGCGGTGGCGCGCCATTGCCGCGCCACCGGCAAGAAGCTGCGCGTGTTGTGGCTGGACGCGCATACCGATTTCAACACCAACGCACTCACGCCCACCGGCAACATCCATGGCATGCCGGTGGCCTGCCTGTGCGGCCATGGCCCGGCGCCGATCGTCGGGATGTCGGGCCAGACGCCCGACATCGACCCTTCCTGGGTGCGCCAGATCGGCATCCGCAGCGTCGACGAGGGCGAAAAACGCCTGGTCCACCAGGCCGGCCTGGAAGTCTTCGACATGCGCTACCTGGATGAAATGGGCATGCGCGCGACCATGGCAGCCGCCCTCGCCGGACTGGACCAGAACACCCACCTGCACGTCAGCTTCGACGTCGACTTCCTCGACCCCGAGATCGCGCCGGGCGTCGGCACCACCGTGATGGGCGGTCCGACCTACCGCGAAGCGCAACTGTGCATGGAAATGATCGCCGACACCGGCCTGATGCGCTCGCTCGATGTCGTGGAGCTGAACCCGGCCTTCGACGTGCGCAACAAGACCGCCGACCTGGCCGTGGATCTGATCGAGAGCCTGTTCGGCAAATCGACGCTGGTGCGCCGGGGCGCCTGAAACCGGGTCAGCCCTCGTCTTGCTGGCGGATCGCCGCGGCCGTTGCCGCCAGGCTGCGCACATGCGGCTCGCGCCGCGCCAGCACGCGCGGCGTGGGACCCGCCAGACACAGCGCGTACCATTCACCGGCGCGCTCCAGCGCCACCGCCAGGCCGGTCAGGTCCGCCACGCTTTCGCCCGCGTTCTCGGCCCAGCCGCGCGCCTCGACCCGCGCCACGTCGTCCAGCAAGGCCGCGCGCGTGACCAGGGTGCGGTCCGTGTAGCGGCGATAGTCGACCGCCGCCAGCACCGCCTCGCGCTCGGCCGGCGCCAAGCGCGCCAGGATCGCCTTGGCCACCGCGCTGGTATGCAGCGGCCGGCGTTCGCCCGGCCGGGTCGCGTAATGCACCGGCTGGGCCGATTCGGCCACCTCCAGGAACAACACGCCCCCATCCTGGATCTTGCCCAGCATCACGGTTTCATCGCTCTGGTCGCGCAGCGCGCGCAATAGCGGCCGCACCCGTTCCAGCCACGGGTCGCCCGCCTGGATCAATCCGCACAGCGCCTGCAGCCGCGGCGTCGGGTAGTAGCCGCCGCGCCGCCGCACCTCGTACAGATAACCGCGCCCCACCAGGGTGCGCACCAGCGCCAGGCAACTCGACATGGGCGCGCCCAGCCCTTGGGCCAGTTCGGTGAGCGACAGCGGCCGGCGAGCCTGCGCATACAACTCGATCAGTTCCAGCGTGCGGACGACCAGTTTCACTTCCATTGCGGCGGCCTCGGCAAACGGCGTTGACTTTTCGTATTGGTGAACATAAATTCTTGCACAGGAAATTTTATTCACCAATAAGAATAAATTTTCAGCCGGATGGAGAACCGGCGTTCCGGCCCAGCATTCGCGTCACCCAAGAAAACCGATATTCGGCTCGCCCGACGGGCCATGGAGACAAACCGATGCGTATCACTCCCCTGTGGACGGCCGTGGCCGCCACGCTGGCCGCCTGCGCCATGCATACCCCGGCCGTTCTGGCCCAGCCCCCTGCCTCCGATGCCGGTATCGTGCGCCTGGGCGTGTCCAACGACCGCTCGGGCATCTATTCCGACCTGGGCGGGCTCGGCTCCGAAATGGCCGTGCGCATGGCAGTCGAGGACTTCGGCGGCAAGGTCGCCGGCAAGACCGTTGAGGTGATCGGCGCCGACAACCAGAACAAGGCCGACGTGGCCTCGGCCCTGGTGCGGCGCTGGTTCGATACGCAGGCGCTGGTGGCGGTGGTCGACGGCGGCGCCAGTTCGGCCGGCCTGGCGGCCCAGGGGGTGGCGCGTGAAAAAGGCGGCACCGCGCTCATCAGCGGCGGCTTCGCCGGCGATTTCAGCGGCAAGCAGTGCAGCCCCCTCAGCACCCAATGGGCGCCCGATACCTATGCCCTGGCCAACGCCGTGGTCAGGAGCGTGGTCGAAGGCGGCGGCAAGTCCTGGTATTTCATCACCACCGACTACGTGTTCGGCAAATCGCTCGAAGCCAACGCCAGCCGCTTCGTGCAAGGCGCGGGCGGCAAGGTGCTGGGCAGCACGCGGCATCCGCTTGGCGCCATGGACTTCGCCTCGTTCCTGCTGCAGGCCCAGGCCTCGCAGGCCGATGTGGTGGGGCTGGCCAGCGCCGGCGGCGATCTGGTGAACCTGATCAAGCAGGCCCAGGAGTTCGGGTTGACCGGCGGCAAGCAGCGCCTGCTGACCTTCCTGACCTTCATCAACGACGTGCAGGCCATGGGCCTGCCGGTGGCGCAGGGCCTGGCCTTTCCCACCGGCTTCTATTGGGACGCCGATGACGACACCCGCGCCTGGACCCGGCGCTGGCAGCAGAAAATGGGCGTGACCCGGCCGCCGTCGATCGTGCAGGCCCTGAGCTACGTCGCCACCACGCATTACCTGCAGGCCGCGCAGGCCGCCGGCACCTTCGACGGCGCCGCCGTCAACCAGAAGATGCGCGAGTTGCCCATCACCACCAAACTGATCAAGAATGCCCGCATACGCCCCGAAGACGGGCGCGTCATCATGGATCTGTATCTGGTGGAAGTGAAAAAGCCCGCCGAATCCAAGTATCCCGGCGACTTCTACCGCATCCTGTCCACGGTGCCCGGCGAAAAGGTGTTCGTTTCGCTGGCCGATAGCGAATGCCCGTTGATCAAGAAATGAATCCGCTTTTCCGAGGAGAGACCCCATGAAGTGCTATTGCGTCGTCAACTTCCGCGAACCGCTGCAGCAGATGGAGCAGGCCACGCCCACGCCGCAGGGCTCGCAGGTGCTGCTGAAGGTGCGCGCCGCGGGCGTGTGCCACAGCGATATCCACTTATGGGAAGGCGGCTACGACCTGGGCCAGGGTCGCACCCTGTCGCTCAAGGAGCGCGGGGTCTCGCTGCCCTTGACGATGGGCCACGAAACGGTCGGCAGCGTGGTCGCGGCCGGCCCCGATGCACAGGGCGTGCAGTCCGGCCGCAACTACCTGGTCTACCCGTGGATCGGCTGCGGCGCCTGCCCGACCTGCCTGGCGGGCCAGGAGAACCACTGCACCGCGCCTGCCTGCCTGGGCGTGCACCGCGCCGGCGGCTATGCCGACCACATCCTGGTGCCGCATCCGCGCTACCTGATCGACATCGGCGACCTCGATCCGGCCCGCATCGCGCCCTACGCCTGCTCCGGACTGACGACCTATTCGGCGCTCAAGAAGATCGGCGAGGAGGTTTACCGCGAGCATCCGGTGGTCATCTTCGGCGCCGGCGGGCTGGGCCTGATGAGCCTGACCCTGATCAAGGCGCTCGGCGGCAAGGGCGGCATCGTGGTGGACATCGACCCGGCCAAGCGCCAGGCCGCGCTGGACGCCGGCGCCCTGGCCGCCATCGACGGCGCCGCGCCCGACGCCGCCGCGCAAATCATCCAGGCCGCCGGCGGCAAGCCGCTGCAGGCCGCCATCGACCTGGTCGGCGCGCCGTCCACCACCGCCCTGGCCTTCGATTTCCTGACCAAGGGCGGCAAGCTGATCATCGTCGGCCTGTTCGGCGGCGCCGCGTCGTGGCCGATCGCTTTGATTCCCATGAAGGCCATGTCCATCATCGGGAGCTACGTCGGCAACCTGGCCGAACTGCGCGAACTGATGGATCTGGTGCGGACCGGCAAAGTGCCGCCGATGCCGGTGCACCGCTATGCGCTCGAGCAGGCCGACAGCGTGCTGGCGTCGTTGCGCGCCGGCAAGGTGCTGGGCCGCGCGGTCCTGACGGTGGATTGACGCCGGGCAAGCGGCATGGCCGGCGGCGGCCGCACTCTCGCCTGGACAGCCGTCCGGGGACGGCCTTCGCGAATCGGCCTATCATGTCACCTGCGCAACCGCCCCGCTTCCAGCAAAGGACTCCGCATGACCGACCGCCAGCTCACCATCCTCGCGGCCATCAACCTGTTGATCGCCGTCGGCGCCGGGGCCTTCGGCGCGCATGGGCTCAAGCGGCTGGTCACGCCCGAGCTGCTGTCGGTCTGGCAGACTGGCGTCATGTACCATCTGATCCATGGCCTGGGCCTGTTCATCATCGCGCTGCTCGGCGCGCGCTACGGCTCGCCGCTACTGTCGGCCGCCGGCCTGGTGATGTTCATCGGCATCGTCCTGTTTTCAGGTAGTCTGTACGTCCTGACCCTGACGGGCACCCACTGGCTGGGCGCCATCACGCCGGTGGGCGGCGTGGCCTTCCTGGCCGCCTGGGCGATGGTGGCACTGGCGGCCTATCGCGCCCAGGGCTGAGCCCCTCGCCGGGCCATTGCCCGGCGCCCCCCCGCATTGCCTGCTGGCGGCCTCGGCCGCCTTTCCTGCTGAACCCCGATGCCGTCCTCTACCGTTTTGCCCGCCGCGCGTGACCATTCCGTCTTCATGGGCATCGCCTGTGTCGCCGGCGGTATCTTCTTCCTGACGCTGAGCGATGCCAACGCCAAATGGCTGGGCGCCCGCTACAACCCGCTGCAGATCCTGTTCCTGCGCGCGCTGATCGCGCTGCCGTTCGTCACCGCGCTGGCGCTCTGGCTGGGAGGACGGCGCGTATTGCGCACCGCGCACCCCGGCCTGCACCTGACGCGCGGCGCCATCAACGTGGTGTCGGCCTGTTTCTTCTACCTGGGATTGCAGGCGCTGCCGCTGGCCGAGGCCACCGCCATCGCCTTCGCCGCGCCTTTGTTCGTTACCGCGTTGTCCGTGCTGATCCTGAAGGAGCGTGTCGACGGCCGGCGCTGGCTGGCGGTGCTGGCCGGCTTCGCCGGGGTGCTGATCATTGTGCGGCCCGGCACCGACGCCTTCCAGGCCGCCACCCTGCTGCCGCTGGCCACCGCCTTCCTGTATGCCGTCATGATGATCACGGCGCGCGGCATCGGCCGCGGCGAAGGCATGCTGACCACCACTTTCTACATTGTCGCCGGCCAACTGGTGTGCAGCGCGCTGCCGCTGGCCTGGGTCTGGCAGGCGCCGGCCGTCGCCGACCTGCCCTATTTCGCGGCGGTCGCGCTGTTCAGCACGCTGGGACTGGCGCTGATCACCCAGGGCTTTCGCATCGCCCCGGCTTCGGTGGTGGCGCCCTTCGACTACACCGGCCTGATCTGGGCCACGCTGCTGGGCTGGATCTTCTGGCGCGAGGCGCCGGATGCCTATGCCTACCTGGGCGCGCTATTCATCGCCGGCAGCGGCGCCTATATCGCATGGCGCGAGGCGCGCGCAGGCAATCGGCGCGCGCGACCGCCCCGCGCTGACGCGAAACGCTAGGGGCGCCCACGCGTTCCTCGTGCGGACCGGCGCGCCCTCAATTGGCCTTTTCGTCCTCGCCGGCATAACCGCTGATGTAGGGGCGGCCCGAGCAGCGCACCATCGCCACACAATTGGGCCGGCCGCTCTTGGCGCTGCAGGTGTTGCGGGCCGCGTCGCGCGCCGTCTTCGGGTCTGGATCGAGCGCGGTGTAGCTGGTGCCGCGGCCTTTCACGCCCTTGGGCCAGGCCAGGCCGACGCAACTGTCGCGGTAGGTCAGGACCTTGGTGCAGCCGGTGCATTCCTCCCATTCCAGCAACTTGTTGATGGCGTCCTTTTCATTGGGGTAGCCATCCGAATACGTCAGGTCGCCCGAGTCCATTTCGGCGACGGCGCCCCAGTACTCGCGGTCGTTCAGCCTGGCGGACAACGCTTCCAGCTCGGCCGGCGTAGCGGTCCTTGCCGCCTGCGCGTCCTGCGCGCTGTAGCCTGGCCCGACGCACAGCGGCATGGTGGTCAGCCAGCATTTGCCGTCGGGGCTGCCGGCGGTGCAGCGGCGGATCGCCTTCTTGGCCGCCATTTCCGGCGATACGCTGTTGCCGGGGAACAGGTCATTGACGCTATTGCGGGCATAGGTCATGCAACTGTCCGAAAACCAGCTCAGCGATTTGCAGTCCTTGCCGCCGCCCCGGCGGCACTCGGCCAGCGCGGCCGCTTCGGCCGCCTTGGAGGAGTCCTCGGGCAGCGCCCAATAGATCCTGGCGTGTTTGCCGTCCGTCGCGATGCCGCCAAACAGGGAGTCGGCATGTGCCTGCGGCGCGAACAGTCCCGACACCAATGCGAGCGCGCCGAGCGCCGCGCGGATCATGCGGGAAAAGCGGGCAAATATCATCGTCGGGTTCCAGATCGAGAGGAATTCAGCGGCACCGATCTTAGCAAAGCGCCTGGCAGGTCCGTCCCCTTTCCGGGAATCGGCCAGGCATATTGCGTAACAAATTTCACGGTTGGCGGCAGGATGCCGGCCCCATTTTCCGGTAAAAATGGCGGACCTTACGCAAGCAGGCTGTCAATCTGCAATCATCCGTCCGCCGCAAGCCAAGTTGGCCTGCGCTGTCACGAAGAGAAACAAAACGCCTGGCGCGCCCGGATCAAGATCGCCGCCGTCCCGCCTGGCCGCCACGGAGCACCGACCGCAAGCCATGACGTTCCTCGCGCCCCCTTTCCTCCGCCGTCTGCCGTTGCGCCTGGCGAGCAGCCTGATCGCCGCGGCCGGCCTGGCCGGCTGCGCGCCGATGCCCACTGGCGGCAGCTCTTCCCTGCCATCCCTGAGCCGGGTCTTTTCGGAAGGCCTGTCGTTCTCTCCCAGCGTCAATGTGGCCCGTAACATGCAGGGCCGCTCGATCAACGATGCCATTGCCGCGCTGGGCGAACCCTCAAGGAAGCGCGCCGTCGGCAACACCCTGGAATTGGAATGGTCCGATTACCAGGCGGCGCCTTATCAGGAATGGGTGACGACCGGCACCAGCCAGCAGGTGGTCGGCATGATCCCGGCCACCCGCGGCGGCGCCGCGACACCGGTATTCCAGCAGAGCAGCTCCGGTTACTACCAGAACCGCACGCGGGTCTATGAATGCAAGGTGCTGATGCGCATGCAGGACAGCGTCATCGTCGACGCCACGGTCGATGGCAACGTCTGCCCGGAATTCATCGCCGCGTTGCGTAAATGGGCCGGCGAAAACGAAGCGAAGAATTATGTCGTGAAATAAGGCGCGGACCTGGTCGCATAAACCGCGCCGGGCCGCGCAAGGATTATTCCGGCGCGCCAGCGCAAGTTTGTCGACATTGTTTTTTCGATGCGCCAATACTGTCGAAAAGGCGCATCGATATTCTGGAAAGATGGCGAAATTAATGCGCGCGCGATTAAGTTTCCGGCCGCGCCTGCCGTTACCGGTCTGATACTCCCCCGGCAAGCCTCATGGGCAGTGATTGCCCGCCAGGAATACGCAGACATGACCACGATTTCCGCCTATACGCCGCCGCTCGTCATCGCCCCGCGGACGCCGGCAACAGGCGTGTCCCCCGTCACCACCGTCAACCGCAGCCCCGACCTCCCGGCCTCCACCTCGGTGACGCTGGGCCGGCAGCCGGCCAACGTCCTGACCTACTCCCCCGACACGATCGCGGCCAACGCCGCCGGACAGGCGCAGGAACCCGACGCGCTGTCGTCGCTGATGTCCGACAACATCCGCGCCTCGTCGCTGACCGGTCAGTTCAAGGGCCTGGCGGCCGCGCTGCTGGGGCGCCTGCAGGCCGATGGCGGCAACTATTCGCTGTCGATTCCGCGCGCCGGCGCCAGCACTGCCATCGACGGCGTCGCCGCGGCCCAGGGCCCGGCGCAGGCCGACAACTCGGTGTCGCTGCGCGTCACCACCGCCAGCGGCGCCAAGGTCACCATCACGCTGGAAAGCAACGAAAAAGGCCTGGGCGTGCAGATCGACGTGGGCGACGCCAGGCTCACCGAACAGGAACGCAACGCCATCGCCGGCCTGTCCAAGTCGTTCCAGGAAGCCGTCGACGGCCTGTCGGCCGTGCCGCCCAAGCTGGCGCTGGGCGCACTGGCCAGGTTCGACGGCAGCGTGCTGTCGTCGGTCTCGCTGCAAGCCACGGTGGGCGCCGAAGGCCCCGACCGCGTCAGCTTCGATTTCCAGGCCGATGCCGGCCAGCGTTCGCTGACCGTCAAGACGGTGGCCGGTTCCGCGCAGATCAGCGTCGACGCCAGCGACTCCAGCCAGTTCGGCAGCGCCCAGCAGCAATCGGCCGCCATCGCCAACTACCTGTCGCGCTTCGACAGCGCCCAGCAGCGCGGCGAAGGCGACGCCAACCTGATGGCCCTGTTCAAGTCGGGCTTTGCCGACCTGCACAAGAGCTATGGCGACTGGGCGCCGCAAGGCACGACCACCACGCGGCTGGGCCTGCCCGCCGACGTGCATCGCACGATGCTGTCCGGCCTGGCCGACTTCTCGGCCTCGATCAACCAGACGCCGGTCGCCTCCAATCCGCTGCAGCCGCGCGAATTCGACAGTTTCTCGTACGAGACCTCGCAGAACACCCGCAGCAGCGGCAGCCCGCGCCTGGACCTGGCGATCTCGCAGCAACAGCAATCGTCCCTGGCGGCCAGTTACCATCGCGCGCTCACGCCCGGCCAGCAGTTGAACCTGACAGCTGACCCCGAGACGCAGAACTACGCCTTCCATCAGATCCGCGACACCAGCAGCAGCCAGACCGACATCGCCTACGAAGACGGCGAACTGGCCAAGGCCTCGTTCACCGAATCCAGCACGATGTCGACCCTGGTGAGCAAGTTCGTCAAGGGCAAGCTGGTCGACCAGAGCAGCATCACACCCACCACCCAGACGCGCACCCAGGACCTGATGACCCTGCTGCGCGCCGCCGACCTGAAGGCGCCGCTGCAAGACACCGCCACGCCGCGCGACCAGGTCGAGGCCGCCCTGATCCGCAAGCAGGAAAACCTGGCGCAAGCCGTGGCGCGCCTGCGCGGCTGATCCGGCACCACGGCAAACCCCGACGGGGCCTGCCCGGCGGCAGGCGGCGATGCGTGATCGCCCCTCACCGCACGGCAGTCCCCGTCGTTCTGGTTGCAATCAAGCGCCTTGCGGCAGTTTCGCGATCACCTTGATCTCGAAATCGAAGCCATACAGCCAGGTCACGCCCACCGCCGTCAGCGTCGGGTGCGGCGCCTGGCCCCAGTACTCCGGCACCACCTTCCAGATGGCCTCGAACTTCGCGGCCGGGTCCACCATGAACACGGTCACGTCGACCACGTCCCCGAAGCTGGCGCCGGCCGCCTCGAGGATCGCATTCAGGTTGTCGAACGCCTGCCGCACCTGGGCCTCCAGTTGCGGCTCGGGCGAGCCATCTTCGCGGCTGCCCACCTGGCCCGAGACGAACAGGAAACCGTTGGAACGGATCGCCGGCGAATAGCGGTTGCGCTCGTACAGCGCCTGGCGCCCGGCCGGGAAAACCACATCACGTGTTGCCATCTTGCTACTCCTGCGGCGGGCCCTGGCCCGCATTGATCATGCAGGCACTTTACGCACGCGGGCGACGGCGATAAACGGGCGAGCCTGTCCAACACTGTTTGTAGAATGCAAACAATCCCATGACTCCTGGAGCGGCGCGATGGACCGTTTCGATGCGATGCAGGCCTTCGCCCGCGTGGTGGAGACCGGCAGTTTCACCAAGGCGGCCGAAACCCTGCACATGAGCAAGACCAGCGTCACCCAGTTGGTGCAGCAGCTCGAGGCCCGCCTGCGGGTGCGATTGCTCAACCGCACCACGCGCAAGGTCAACGTCACCGCCGACGGCGCGGTCTATTACGAACGCGTGCTGCGCCTGCTGGCCGACATGGACGACGCCGAAACCAGCCTGTCCGGCGCCGCCGCCGTACCGCGCGGGCGGCTGCGGGTCGATGTGCCCAGCCCGCTGGCGCGCATGATCCTGGTGCCCGCCCTGCCCGACTTCCACGCGCGCTTTCCCGACATCCAGCTCGACATGGGCGTGAGCGACCGCATCGTCGACGTCATCGGCGAGAACGTCGATTGCGTGGTGCGCGGCGGCGAACTGACCGACCAGTCGCTGGTGGCGCGCCGCGTCGGCGACCTGCAACTGCGCGTCTACGCCGCGCCCGGCTACCTGCAGGGCGCCGGCACGCCCGCCCATCCGCGCGAACTGGAGAACAGTCACCACCGCATCGTCGGCTTTCTCTGGTCGCGCAGCGGCAAGCCACTGCCCTACGCCATGCGGCGCGGCGACGAAAACCTGCACGTGCACGGCCGCTACGTGGTGGCAATGGATGACGGCAACGCCTATCTGGCCGCGGGGCTGGCCGGCATGGGGGTGCTATGGCTGCCGGACTACATGGCGCGAGAGCACGCGGCGCGCGGCGAACTGGTGCCGTTGTTCGAGGACTGGCGGCTCGATGCCATGCCCCTGTATCTCGCCTACCCGCCCAACCGCCACGTCAGCGCCAAGCTGCGGGTCTTCATCGACTGGGTGGTGGCGCTGATGGCGCGGCATGCGCCAGTGGCCATGCCGCCCCCCGGCGGCGGCCCTGCCCGACCTTCCGCGACCGGCGGCGGCCGGACGCGGCGCACCCCGGGCGCGAAAAATTAAAGCGGATATTAAGGCCGCGCCCCTACAATCGATCCCGCCTCCGCGGCATTTCCCTGCTCCCGCGCAGACCCGGCAGGGAAGCCGTTGCCCCCCGTCCGCTTACGGCCGGGAGCATACGCGCCCCGCCTGGCAACCATCCTGATCGGGTCCGCCGCTTTCCGGTTCGCATCCCATGCCGTCTACCCTGCAATCGCCGCACCTCCCCGACCCTGGCGGAATCCTCATCGCTCCCCCCGACCCGGCCCGGGCCGCCGCGGCGCTGGACGCCGCGCAGCGCTACCTGGCCGACCTGGACTTGCGCAGCGCCGCCCATTGCGAAGCCTTTGGCGGGGCCACGCCCTCGGTCCACGCCGCGCTCACGCCCGGTTTCTCCGCCAGCTACCTGCCCGACCACGACACCACCGGCGTGGCGCGCGCGCTGAGCCTGCGCACCGACGCGGACGACGCCGACCTCGATCGCGAAATCATGCTGGCGATGCTGGCCAGCCCGGTCGCGTTCGACTTTCCCTCGGTCGCGGAACTGGAATCGGCCGTGCGCATCCGCCGCTACATCGTGCGCGCGGCCAGCAAGACCGCGCTGGCCTTCGACACCGAGCATGCCGAGCGCCCCGAGGGCTACTGGACCTATGACGAGGCGCGCGGTTTCACGATCCTGCCGGGACGCTCGCTGATCGAGGGCCTGCGCAAGGCCACGCAACCCGAGGCGTCCGGCCAGCTCTATGCGTTTTCGTGCTATCGCGCCACCGAATACGTCACCGTGCTGGGCATTGCCCAGGAGCTGCGCGAGGCCAATCCCGAGCTAGGCGAGCGGCTGCAACGCCAATGGGAAACGCGCGCGGTCATGTCCGGCAGCTTCCATGACACGTTCCTGCGGGAATACGGCACGCTGGCGACGCCGCTGCCGCAGCGCTTCTACGTGCCGGGCGACCGGCTCTGGTTCCGCAACCCCGATGCCGCGTCTTCGGATGTCGAGGGCTACGAGGGGTCATGGGTGTTCTACCTGGGCGGCGGCCTGTTCAACAATTTCTGGGAGCGCGGCGCGCCCTACACGCTGATCGCCAAGTGCGTCGAGATCTACCACTGGCGCCACGGCCTGCGCACCGACGCCGCCGGCAAGCGCTACATCGACGAAACCATCGTCAAGGAACGCATGCAGCAGACGCTGGCCGACCCCGCGGCCAGCGCCAGCGTCCTGGCGCGCATGATGCGGATCCGCGATCCCCAGGGCGTCTACGCCGAAGGAGGCTGCATCGATGCCACGCGCGAACGGGTACGCTGGGTCCGCACCGGCCACAGCGACATCGCGCTGCCCGATTTTCCCGCCGCCGTGGGGTCCGGCGCCGCATAGGCGCTGCGGCGCGTCCCGGCCTGGACGCCTGGCGCAACGATGGGGCGGTCGACGGCAAGGCGCAGGGGCGCCCTGTCACGCCGTCGCCAACTGCGCGGCCAGCGCCAGCGCCCGCGCCAGGAAGGGAGAGCCGTCGTCCTTGCGGTAGCTGGCGATCACCGGCGAGACGAAGGCCTCGGCGTCGATCCGCACGTGCGCCACGTCGCGCCGCTGCAATCGCTGCACCGAGGCCGGCACCACCGTCACCCCCAGCCCGGCCGCCACCAGGCCGATCGCGGTCTGCAATTCGTTGGCTTCCTGGGCCACCTGTGGCGCATGGCCGGCGGCGCGGAACAGGTCCAGCACGTGGTCGGCGAAGTTGGGCCGCGGCCGCGCCGGATACAGCAGGAAAGGCTCCCGCGCCAGCCGGTCGACCGAGACGCTGGCGCAGGCGGCCAGCGGATGGTGCAGCGGCACCGCCGCCATCAGCGGTTCGGTCATCAGCACGCGGCGCTCGATCGCCGGATCGTCCAGCAGGATGCGGCCGATGCCCAGGTCGATGCGGCCGGCCTTGAGCGCCTCCAATTGCGGCAGCGTGGTCATCTCGGCCAGGCCGACCTCGACCTGTTCATCCGCGCCGCGCAATTGCCGGATCAATTCGGGCACGAAGCCGTACAGGGTGGACGGCACGAAACCGATGCCGAACCAGCGCCGCCGCGCCTGGCCCAGGCGGCGGGTGCCCTCCAGCACTTCATCCAGGCGCGCCGTCAGCAGCCGCGACTGTTCCAGCAGGAAGCGTCCCGCTTCGGTCAGGCGCAGGGCCCGGGTGGTGCGCTCGAACAGCGCCACGCCCAACTCGTCTTCCATATGGCGGATCTGGCGGCTGAGCGGCGGCTGGGCCATGTGCAGGGTCTCGGCGGCGCGGGTGAAGCTGCCCTCGCGCGCCACCGCCTGGAAATATCGCAGGTGCCGGAGTTCCATGATTTATTCAGACCTTAGAGGTATCAATGCAGACCCATATAGTCTTGGACTTGGCGCCAGGACGCAAGCGATACTGCGCCTCATCTGATCAACCTGCTTTGGAAAGTATGAATCCGGTAACAATTAACGCGGTCGAAGCGATCCTGGTGGATCTGCCGACCATCCGCGCCCACCAGTTGGCCATGGCGGTGATGCAGCGCCAGACGCTGGTGATCGTGCGCCTGCGCTGCAGCGACGGCATCGAAGGGATCGGCGAGGCCACCACCATCGGCGGCCTGTCGTACGGCGAGGAAAGCCCGGAAGGCATCAAGCTGGCGATCGATACTTACCTGGCGCCGGCCCTGGCCGGCCTGGACGCCAGCAATATCCACGCCGCCATGCGGCGCCTGGAGAACGTGGCGCGCGGCAACCGCTTCGCCAAGTCGGCGCTCGAAAGCGCCCTGCTCGATGCCCAGGGCAAGCGCCTGGGCGTGTCGCTCTCGACGCTGCTGGGCGGCGCCGTGCGCGACCGCCTGCCGGTGCTGTGGACCCTGGCCAGCGGCGATACCGCGCGCGACATCGAAGAAGCCGAGTCGCTGCTCGCCAGCCGCCGCCACAACACCTTCAAGCTCAAGGTCGGACGCCGTGCCGTGGCCGACGACGTAGCCCACGTGTCGCGCATCAAGCAGGCGCTGGGCGACCGCGCCCGCGTCACGGTGGACGTGAACCAGGCCTGGAACGAGGCCGATGCGGCCGGCGCCATCGCGCGGCTGGAAGCGGCCGGCGTCGACCTGATCGAACAACCCATTCCGCGCGCCAACCTGGCCGGCATGGCCCGGCTGGCGGCGCGCTTCGTGGTGCCGATCATGGCCGACGAGGCCGTCAACGGCCCCGAGGACGCGCTCGCCATCGCGCGCCAGGGCGCGGCCGACGTGCTGGCCCTGAAGATCGCCAAGTCCGGCGGCATCCACGAAATGCTGCGGACGGCGGCGGTGGGCGACGCCGCCGGCCTGTCGCTGTACGGCGGCACCATGCTGGAAGGCTCGGTTGGCTCTATCGCCTCGGCCCACGGTTTCGCCTGCCTGCCGCGGCTGTCATGGGGCACCGAGCTGTTCGGCCCGCTGCTGCTCAAGGACGACATCGTCGCCAACCCGCCGCGCTACAGCGATTTCGAAATGGAGATTCCCACCGGTCCCGGCCTGGGGCTGGAACTGGACGAAGACAAACTGGCTTTCTACCGCAGGGACCGCTGAAGCCCCCGCCCCACGGTTGTTCCCGCGCGCCGGCCCCGCATTGGCGCGCGGACAGAATAATTCAAGCACACGGAGACACGATATGGCTTTGCGCTACGCCTTCAAACACCTCGCCCGGGCCTGCATGGGCCTGGCCCTGCTCGGCGCCGCCGGCGCCGCACAGGCCGACGCCTACCCCGACCGCCCGGTCAAATGGATCGTGCCGTTCCCGCCGGGCGGCGCCATGGACAGCATCGCCCGTACCCTCGGCGAATCCATGGGCAAGCAGCTCAACACCTCGTTCATCATCGAGAACCGCGCCGGCGCGGGCGGCAATATCGGCGCGGCCAGCGTGGCCCGCGCCAAGCCCGACGGCTATACGATCCTGATCGTGGCCAACGGCATGGCCGTCAACCCGGCGCTGTACGCCGACCTGAACTACGATCCGATCAAGGATTTCGCCCCGATCTCGCTGCTGGCGGTGGTGCCGAACGTGCTGGTCACCAATCCGGCGCGCAACGACGTCAAGAGCGTCAACGAGGTCATCGAGAAGGCCCGGGCGCAGCCCAACCACTACACCTATGCCTCGGCCGGCGTGGGGACCTCGATCCACCTGGCGGGCGAATTGTTCGTGTCGATGGCCAAGATCGACATGCTGCACGTGCCGTACAAGGGCAGCGGCCCGGCCATCGCCGACCTGCTGGGCGGGCAGGTGGACTATATGTTCGACAGCATCACCTCGGCCAAGCCGCATATCGAAGCCGGCAAGCTGCGCGCGCTGGCGGTGACCACGGCCAAGCGCTCGGCCGCCCTGCCCAACGTGCCCACGGTGGCCGAGAGCGGCCTGCCCGGCTACGAACTGATGCCCTGGTTCGCCGCCTTCGCGCCGGCCGGCACCCCGCCCGAAGTGGTGGCCAAGCTCAACACCGCCATGCGCCAGGCGTTGAACGAACCCAAGGTCAAGGCGACGCTGGACTCGATCGGCGCCGAATCCATCGGCGGCACGCCCGACGAACTGCGCGACTACCTCGCCAAGGAAAGCGCGAAGTGGAAGGTGCTGGTGAAGGAACGCAACATCAAGATCAATTGAGTCCGCCTCGGAAGCGGGCCTCCCCAAGGCAAGAGTGCCCCGGCATCGCGCCGGGGCGGAAACCAGGCTTTTGCACGCCTGCCGATGCAGGCATGCGCCTGCCTGGCAGCCATTACTCCACCGTCGCTCCCGACTTCTTCACCACTTCCGCCCAGCGCGGGATCTCGGTGGCCATCAGGGCGCGCAGCTCTTCGGGGGTGCTGCCGACCAGTTCCATGCCCATGGTCTTGCCGAGCTTTTCCCGCACGTCGGGCTCCTTGAGGATCACGGCGATCTCGGCGGCGAGTTTGTCCAGGATGGGCTTGGGCGTGCCCTTGGGCGCATACACCGCCTGCCACGACGCCATCTGGAAACCAGGCACGCCGGCTTCCTGCATGGTGGGCACGTCGGGCGCCAGCGCGATGCGGTCCTTGGTGGTGACGGCCAGCAGCTTGAGCTTGCCGGTCTGCAACAGCGGCAAGGCGGCGGTCATCTGGTCGAACATGAACGTCACCGCGCCCGAGGACACGTCCACCATGGCGGGCGGCGTGCCCTTGTAGGGGACGTGCGTCAGCGGCACGCCTATCATGCTGGAAAACAATTCACCGGCCAGGTGGGTGGAAGTGCCGGCGCCGGACGAGGCGAAGGTGCGCTTGGCCGGGTCCTTCTTGAGCAGCGCGATCAGGTCGGCCACGGAATTCACGCCCAGGTTCGGATCGACCAGCAGCACGTTGGGCAAGTAGGCGATCAGCGAGACCGGCTCGAAATCCTTGACCGGGTCGTACTTCAGGTTCTTGTAGAGGCTGGCGTTGATGGCGTGGGTGCTGATGGTGCCGCCGAACAGCGTATAGCCGTCGGGCGCGGCCTTGGCCACGTAGGTGGCGCCAATGCCGCCGGCCGCGCCGGGCTTGTTCTCGACGATGACGTTCTGGTGCAGCCGCTCGCCCAGCTTCTGCGCCAGCATGCGGCCGACCACGTCGGTGGAACCGCCCACAGTGAACGGCACCACATAGGAAATCGGCTTCTGCGCCGGCCAGTCGGCGGCCGTGGCCGGCAGCGCCCAGGCGCCCAGCATCGGTCCTGCCAGCAGCGCGGCCAGCGCGCGGCGACGATATTGATTCATGCTTGTCTCCTGCCCTCTGTGTTTTATAGGCATGGGTCGCCGGCCGGCTGGCCGGCGCCAAGGCTCAACGGCCCTGTTCTTTGCGCCAGGCGGCGAATTTGTCCTTGGTGGCCGGGTCGGTCGGCGGGTACAGGCCCAGGATCGACGCGCCGGCCTGCACCTGGCTGGTGACGAAGTCCTCGAACGCGGTCATCTCCACCGCTTCGTCCGCGATCTCGTCGGCCAGGTGCGCGGGGATCACCACCACGCCCTCGCGGTCGCCCACCACGATGTCGCCGGGAAACACGGCCACGTCGCCGCAGCCGATGGGCGCGTTGATGTCCAGCGCCTGGTGCAGCGTCAGGTTGGTCGGCGCGGACGGACGGTTGTGGTACGCGGGATAGCCGAGTTCGGCGATCTCGGGCGAGTCGCGGAAACCGCCGTCGGTGACCACGCCGGCCACGCCGCGCTTCATCAGGCGGGTCACCAGGATCGAGCCGGCCGAGGCGGCGCGCGGGTCCTTGCGGCTGTCCATCACCAGCACCGCGCCGGGCGGGCAGGTCTCGACCGCGGCGCGCTGCGGATGGGCGCGGTCCTCGAACACCTTGATGGTGTTCAGGTCCTCGCGCGCCGGGATGTAGCGCAGCGTGAAGGCCGGGCCGACCATGTTGGGCAGCGTCGCGTTCAGCGGCCGCACGTCCTGGATGAACTGGTTGCGCAGGCCGCGCTTGAACAAGGCGGTGCACAGCGTGGCGGTGCTGATGCCGGCCAGCTTGGCGCGGGTGGCGGGATTCATGTCTGACACGGAAAACTCCAGGGAAAGCGATTCAGGGGATGGCGGGTTCAGAAGATTTCCGGTTCCGGCACGGGCGCGCCAAAACTGGTTTCGAGGAAGTCGAAATCACAGCCCTGGTCAGCCTGCAGGATGTGCTGCGAGTACATCCAGCCGTAGCCGCGCTCGTAGCGCCTGGGCGGCGGCGTCCAGGCGGCGCGGCGCGCGGCCAGTTCCTCGTCGCTGACGTTCAGGTGGATGCTGCGGGCCGGCACGTCGACGGTGATCAGGTCGCCGGTCTTGACCAGCGCCAGCGGGCCGCCGATGTAGGCTTCGGGCGCGGCATGCAGGATGCAGGCGCCGTAGCTGGTGCCGCTCATGCGGGCGTCGGACAGGCGCAGCATGTCGCGCACGCCCTGCTTGACCAGCTTGGTGGGGATCGGCAGCATGCCCCATTCCGGCATGCCGGGGCCGCCCTGCGGGCCGGCGTTGCGCAGGATCATGATGTGGTCGGCGGTGACGTCCAGGTTCTCGTCGTCGACCGCGGCCTTCATGCTGGGATAGTCATCGAACACCAGCGCCGGGCCGGTGTGTTGCAGGTATTGCGGGGCGCAGGCGCTGGGCTTGATGACGCAGCCGTCCGGCGCGATGTTGCCGCGCAGGACCGCCAGCGCGCCCTCGTCGTAGATGGCGGTGTCGAGCTTGCGGATGACGTCGTCGTTGTAGACCTCGGCGCCGGCGATGTTCTCGCCCAGCGTCTTGCCGGTGACGGTCATGGCCGACAGGTCCAGGTGGCCTTCCAGGCGCGACATCAGCGCCGGCAGGCCGCCGGCATAGAAGAAGTCTTCCATCAGGTATTTGTCGCCGCTGGGCCGGATGTTGGCGATGACCGGCACCTTGCGGCTGGCGGCGTCGAAGTCGTCCAGGCCCACCGGGTGGCCGGCGCGGCGCGACATGGCCACCAGGTGGATGATGGCGTTGGTGGAGCAGCCCATGGCCATGGCCACGTTGATGGCGTTCTTGAACGAGGCCGGGCTCAGGATGCGCTGCGGAGTCAGGTCGTCCCAGACCATCTCGACCACGCGGCGGCCGCATTCGGCCGACATGCGCATGTGGTTGACGTCGGCCGCCGGGATCGACGAGGCGCCCGGCAACGTCATGCCGATGGCCTCGGCGATGGCGGTCATGGTGCTGGCCGTGCCCATGGTCATGCAGGTGCCGTAGCTGCGGGCGATGCCGCCTTCGACCTCGGTCCATTGCTCCTGCGTAATCTTGCCGGCGCGGCGCTCGTCCCACAACTTCCAGGCATCCGATCCGGAACCGAGGATCTTGCCCTTCCAGTTGCCGCGCAGCATCGGGCCGGCGGGCACGTAGACACAGGGCAGCCCGGCGCTGATGGCGCCCATCAGCAGGCCCGGCGTGGTCTTGTCGCAGCCGCCCAGCAGCACCGCGCCGTCCACCGGGTGGCTGCGCAGCAGTTCCTCGGCCTCCATCGCCAGCATGTTCCGGTACAGCATGGTGGTGGGCTTGACGAACGATTCGGACACCGAGATGGCCGGCAGTTCCACCGGAAAGCCGCCGGCCTGGAACACGCCGCGCTTGACGTCTTCGACGCGCTGCTTGAAGTGGCTGTGGCAGGGGTTCAGGTCGGACCAGGTGTTGATGATGGCGATGATCGGGCGGCCGGCCCAGTCGTCGGGGCCATAACCCATCTGCATCATGCGGGAACGATGGCCGAACGAGCGCAGGTCGTCCTTGGCCATCCAGGCGGCGCTGCGCAGGCTTTCGTAAGTGCGTTTCATAGGCGGGTGCGGGTCCTGGGGTACGGGGAAATGAAAGAGACGAAATCATTGACGAGGCCATTTAAACACTAATACATTAGTGCGTCAGCTAGGTGAAAACCCGCTACACTCCGGTTCCATCACCGCCCCGTCCATGATCGACCTTTACCGAATTTCGCCCGATGCCTAGCCACAAGCTCAGACTGGACCGCTCGCGGCACGCCGCGCCGCAGGTCTTCGAACATCTGCGCGAACAGATCATTTCACTGGAGCTGGCGCCGGGCGCGCCGTTGTCGCGCGTGACGCTGGCCGAGGCCTACGGCCTGAGCCAGACGCCGATCCGCGACGCCCTCATGAAACTGGCCGAGGAAGCGCTGGTCGAGATCTATCCGCAGCACACCACCGTGGTCAGCCGCATCGACATCGCCGCGGCGCGCCAGGCGCATTTCCTGCGGCGCTCGATAGAGCTGGAAATCGTGCACCTGCTGGCGCAGCAACCCGATCCCCTGCTGGTGCAGCGGCTGCAGGCCAGCATCGAGCGCCAGCGCGTCTGCCACGCCGCCGGCCAGTACCAGGAATTCATGGCGGCCGACCAGGCCTTCCACCGCGACATGCACGTGGCCGCGGGCGTCACCGCACTGTGGGACATGGAGCAGCGCTACAGCGGCCACGTCGACCGCTTGCGCCGCCTGCACCTGCCGGAAGCCGGCAAGGCCGAGCGCATCATGGACGACCACCAGCGCGTGCTGGACGCCATCGCCGCCGGCGACGCGCCGCGCGCGCAACAGGCGCTGCGCGAGCACCTGTCGGGCACGCTCAGCCAGGTGGCCGAGATCTGCAAGCGCTATCCGGATTACGTGCTGGCCGATTGAGCGGGCGCGGTCCCAGGCCCGCCTCAGTCCAGCGCGTAGCGCAGGATCACCGTCCTGCCATCGCGAACGGCGTGCACCAGCACGCCCTCGCCCGCTGCGTCCAATCCCAGCAGGCCGCGCTCTTGATCCGGCGACAACTGGAATGGCCGCCAGGTGCGGCCCTGATCGTGCGTGTGGAAGTAGGTCCGGGTGTAATCGCCAAACGCGAACAGGCGATCGGCGTAGGTCTGCACCACCCAGCCGTGGCGGCCGAACCAGGCCTGGCCGATCCACGACGGCTGGCCCCGCACCTGGGGGGTGGAGGCCAGTGGGAGCCAGCTACCCGGGTCCGGGTCCAGGCGAAAAATGCGATTGCCTTGCGTCGCATACACGGGCTGGCCCGGCACTGGCCGCGACATTGGGTCCTGCGCCGGCGCCGCCGCCACGCCATGAGTGACGCGGAACGCCGGCGGCGCCCCCGCCTGGAACCGCACTTCGAACCGCCGCGTCTCGATACGGCGCACGGCGCCGTCGGCCCCAGCCCCGTTGCGCCAGCTCCAGCCCACCACCCGGTCGGCCGCCGCCGGATACAGCGACCAGCCATAGGCCGTTCGCTCGTCCCCGCCCTCGGCGCGCCCGGGGTCCGCCTGGCCGGCGAAGGCCTTGTCGTAACTACCGGCATCGGGCCAGACCTGTTCGTCCAGCCGCAGCGCCGACCAATGCCGGGCGCCGTCTTCGCTCACCAGCAGGCGCGCGTCCGCCGCCCCCTCTTGCAGCGCCACGGCGCGCGTCTCGCCCAGGAACATGGTGTGACGCTGCGACGCGCCCAGGTCCACCTCGGGCGCGTAGCGCCAACTGCCCCCCTGGTCATCCGAGCGCCACACCCCGTCGGCGACTGGCAGGCCGTTGCGGCGCGCATGGCGCAAGCCGCTGGCGACCAGGTACAGGGTCTGGCCCGGCGTGCCGAGCAGCGTCACCCCGGTATCGCCACCGACGGAGCCCAACAATGCGTAGCGCCCATTGTCGCGGCCGCCGTAGACCAGGTTGCGGACGTCGCGCGACGCCGCCGCGGCGCTCAGCAGCGTTCGCGCCGAAACCGCCCCGCCGGCCGCGGCCGTGTCCGCCGGCAGAGCCGGCCCGGGCCCGTCATCGTCCGGCCCCGCCGCCGCCACCAGCGCGTCCAGCACCGGCGCGCCGTCCAGCCCGCCCTGGTCGCGTCCGCCCGCGATCAATTGGCCGGTCAGGTATTGATGGTCGCCAAAGCGGTACAGGCGCGTGCGTGAATAGCCCGCCAGCGGCGGCCCGTCGAGCTGGCCGATCACCTCGCTGCGCACCAGCGGCTCGCCTTCCGGCACCAACTGGTACAGGCCATAGGCCAACAGGCCGGTCACGGCAATCGCGGCCATGCCGGCGTACCCCCTGATATTCATTCCTAGCGCCTCTCCCCCCGGAACCGGCCGCCGCCGCCCTGCATCGTGGCGGCATCCGACGGACGAGACTATACCCTTGTGGCGGACCCGCCAGCGGGATCCGGCGGCGCCCCGATCTTTCTCTATACTGGGGACTTACCCCAATGCCGCTCTGGAAACACCCTCATGATTGCAAGGCAAGCGCTACCCACACTGATCCTGGCCATGCTGGCGGGCTCGGCCTGGAGCCAGCCGGCCGCCACGCCGGCCGGGGCCTGCGCGGCCGCGGCCGTGCGCCAGGGCAAACCGGCGCAGGACGACGGGTGCGCCAGCGAGGTCGCGGCGCGCCAGGCCGACAGCGCCGAAGCCAGGTCCGGCAACGGGTCGGACTGGCAGCCGCTGGCCCCGCAGACCATGCCGGGCGTGTTCTACGACGGCGCCTCGATCACGCAACTGTCCGAACGCCCCGTGGTGATGCTGGCCACGGTGGCCTGGTTCTACGCCCAGCCACGGGTTTCCGAGACCAACGGCCAACCCTACGGCTCGGTGACGCAGGCCGTGATCATGAACTGCAGTGCCAATACCTATACGGTCACCGAGACCCAGCACTACACCGGTCCCAACGCCACCGGCAGCCTGGTGGAATCGCTGCCCGTGGCCGGCATGAACAACGCGCCTGTGGTGCGCGACCCGGTGCAGCGTTCGCTGCGCACGGTGATCTGCCCGGCCGACGGCAGCCGCGCCCGGCGCTAAGGCGCATCGGCCCTTCGCCGGGCCCGTCCACGCGCGGCTGGCGCGCCGGTTACACCTGGGCCAGAGCCTGATCCAGGTCCGCCAGCAGATCGTCGATATGTTCGATACCGATCGACAGCCGCACGGTTTCCTCGCGCACGCCGGCCTTTTGCAGCTCTTCGGGATTGAGCTGGCGATGGGTGGTGGACGCGGGATGGGTGGCCAGCGACTTGGCATCGCCGATATTGACCAGGCGGGTGAACAGTTGCAGCGCGTCCTGGAAGCGCGCGCCGGCCTCGCGGCCGCCCTTGACGCCGAAGGTGAACAGGCCGGGCGCCTTGCCGCCCAGATACTTGCGCACCAGCTCGTGGTCGGGATGGTCCGGCAGGCCGGCGTAGTTGACCCAGTCGACCTTGGGATGCTCGCGCAGGTAATTGGCCACCTTGACCGCGTTTTCGACGATGCGGTCCACGCGCAGCGCCAGCGTCTCGATGCCCTGCAGGATCTGGAACGAATTGAACGGCGAGATCGCCGCGCCGGTGTTGCGCAGCGGCACCACGCGGGCGCGGCCGATGTAGGCGGCCGGGCCGAAGGCTTCGGTGTAGACCACGCCGTGGTAGCTGACGTCGGGTTCATTCAGGCGTTTGAAGCGGGCCTTGTGCTCGGCCCAGGGGAACTTGCCCGAGTCGATGATGGCGCCGCCCAGGCTGGTGCCGTGGCCGCCCAGGTACTTGGTCAGCGACTGCACCACGATGTCGGCGCCGTGCTCGATCGGACGCAGTAGGTACGGCGACGGCACGGTGTTGTCGACGATCAGCGGCAGGCCATGGCGGTGTGCCAGTTCGGCCAGCGCGGCGATGTCGGTGATGTTGCCCAGCGGGTTGCCGACCGATTCGGCGAAGATGGCCTTGGTGCGCTCGTCGATCTGCGCCTCGAAGGCCGCCAGGTCGCCGGGGTTGGCGAAGCGCGTGGTGATGCCGTACTGCGGCAGCGTGTGGGCGAACAGGTTGTAGGTGCCGCCGTACAGCGTGCTGGACGAGACGATGTTGTCGCCCGCCTCGGCGATGGTCAGGATGGCGTAGGTCACCGCGGCCTGGCCCGAGGCCAGCGCCAGCGCGGCGATGCCGCCTTCCAGGGCCGCCACGCGCTGCTCCAGCACGTCGGTGGTCGGGTTCATGATGCGGGTGTAGATGTTGCCCGCCACCTTCAGGTCGAACAGGTCGGCGCCGTGCTGGGTGTCGTCAAAGGCATAGGCCACGGTCTGGTAGATCGGCACGGCCACGGCGCGCGTGGTCGGATCGGGCTTGTAGCCGCCGTGCACGGCAATGGTTTCCAGCCGCCATTGCGGCTTCTTCGCTTCGGTCATGATGGAGCGCTCCTCGAAATGCGTTATCGATGGCGGGATCAGGCGGCCAGCCCGCGCGTGGCGCGCAGGATGCGGTCGACGTCCCCCTTGATTGTTATAGGCACCGACGGGCGATACTACCTGCAGACCCTGCGCGCGTAAACCGCCGCTCAAGGCCGTGGACAGCTCCGGTGCTCCGCCTGGCAGTAACGGATTCTAGATTTACGACGCCAATTTGGATAAGGCCAAGTTCTCATAACCATATGGCGATAGACGCGCGGCGCCGCAAAGGACCGGCCGCCGCCTGACATCCGCGCAGCCGCGCGCACGCTGCCGCCGCCGCGCCTATTGGATGCGGGCGCCCAGCCGTTGCAGCCAGGCTGGACGCGGCGCCGCGTCCAGCCAGTTCTTGACGATCAGGCCCAGTTCGGTATCGCCGGAAATGCGCAGCCGACGCTGGAAGAACAAGGTGTCGGCGTCGGTCTCGCCGCGCATCAGGGCCAGCAGTTCCGCCACGCCCGCGCCCAGCTCCAGCTCGCAAGCCTCGCGGTGCCACAGCGGCCGAAACACGCCGCCGCGCACCGCGAAGCGGCTGCAAAGGCCCAGGTCCTCGACAGTGATGGCGAAGCTGCGCCCCTCCAGTTCCGCCGGCGGGCTGAGCCAGTTCAAGCGCCGCGCCAGCTCCAGGCCGGCGACGAAGTGCAACGACACCAGCGGCGCGGGCAGGCGGCGGCCCAGGCGCGCGACCATCCCGGGCACGGCGAATCGGCTGGCGCTCATAGTCCCTCCTGCCAGGCAATGCCGGACTGGCCATGGAAATAGCCATTGCAGCGGCCGATGCCGGCCGGCGGGCTCACCCCTTCGTGCGCGCGGCCACCGCGCACGGCATCGAGCGCGGCAATCGCCGCCAGCGTGCCGCCGGACTGGGGGCTGACGCGCAACACGTCGGCGCCCATGTCGGCCAGATAGGCCGTCTGATCCAGCAGGTCGAGACAGGCGGCCGACTGCACCTGGATGCCGTTGATGGCCAGGAATTCGCGCGATTCGCGGGTACGCATGTCCAGGCCGTCGGGGTGCTCGATGCAGCGGAAGCCGCATTCGTCCTTCTTCAGGCGGAAGTGGCGCGCCGTGAAGCAGCGCGCCGAGAACGCCAGGGCCATGCGCCCCCACACCATGATCTCGGTTTCCAGCCCGGCCGGGCGCTCGGCCAGCAGCCGCGCCAGCGCGTTGACGTGCATTTCCAGCGGCGCCACGAAACGGGTCGCGCCGCGCGCGGCCAGCCATTCGAGCGTGCCGCCGTGGTAAGCGTTCATGTGCGGGCCGGCCACGAACGGCCGGCCGCCCAGGTGGCGCATGGCGCCAGCCTCGCCGGCCTCGACCATGAATTCCTGCTGCTCGCACAGGCGCCGCAGGGCCGAGGCCTCGGCGCCGGTCTCGATCAGGGTGCGGCCGGACAGCACCACTTCCTTGCCGGCGGCAGCGAGGTCGCGTGCCAGGTCGAGCCAGTCGTCGGCGCGCAGTTCGTGGCGCCGGCTACAGACGGTTTCGCCTATGTACAGGATGTCGGCCGGGCTCTCGGCCAGTTCCGCGTAGAACGCCAGCGTGCGCTGGCGCGGCCAGTAGTACAGCAGCGGTCCGACCGAGATGCGGAAAGCCTTGGGATTCATTTCCATGGACGTTCGAATGCGCCTTGCGTGACTTGGGAGCCCTCGGCATGGCGCGCCAGCATGGCGTTCCATTCGGGACGGGGGGAATAACGGTTGGGATTGCCGTGGGCGCTGTCGAGCGCGGCGCGCAGCGTCGACACCACCTGCGTGACGTAGGCCGGGCTGCGCTGGCGCCCTTCGATCTTGATGGCGGCCACGCCCATCTCGGCCAGTTTGGGCAACAGGCCGATGGCGTTCAGGCTGGTGGGTTCCTCCAGCGCATGGTCGGCGTGGCCCTCGACCTCGAAGCGGCCCTTGCACAGCGTCGGATAGGCCGCGGCCTCGCCCGGGCCGTAGCGGTCGATCAGAATGCCGTTCAGGCGCGCATCCAGGCGGCCGTCCTGCTCGACCCAGCGCACCGCGCTGGCGGGCGAACAGACGCCCTTGTTGTTGGGCGAGTCGCCCGTGGCGTACGACGACAGCAGGCAGCGCCCTTCGGCCATGACGCACAGGCTGCCGAAGCCGAACACCTCGACCTCGACGCTGACGTGGGCGCAGATGCGGGCGATCTCGGCCAGCGTCAGCACGCGCGGCAGCACCACCCGCTGGATGCCGAACTGTTCCTTCATCAGTTCGATGGCATCCGTATGCGTGGCCGAGCCTTGCACCGACAGGTGCAGGCGCAGGTCGGGATAGCGGTCGCGGGCATAGGCCAGCAGGCCGGCGTCGGCCATGATGACCGCGTCCGCGCCCAGCGCATGCGCGGCGTCGACCGCCTCGCGCCATTCCTGGCCGCGGCCGGGCTGCACGAAGGTGTTGATGGCGAACAGCACCTTGCGCTGCCGTGCGTGCGCCAGATCGACGCCGGCGCGGATATCGCTTTCGGTGAAATTGAGCCCGGCGAAGTTGCGGGCGTTGGTGGCGTTCTTCAGGCCCAGGTAGACGGTGTCGGCGCCTGCTTCGACCGCCGCCTTGAGAGCGGCCAGGCTGCCGGCCGGCGCCACCAGTTCCAGGGGAGTGGTTCGGTTCTGCATGCCGGCCAGTCTAGGGGCCTGCGCGGCTGGCGGCCTTGTCGCAGATCAAACCCCGCGGCGGCGGCGCGGCCGCCCTGCGCAATCAGACCGGATCGTCGCCGTGCAAGCCGTGTTCGACGGCATACACCGCCACCTGCACGCGGCTGGTCAGGTTGAGTTTCTTCAGCACGTTCTGCACATGGATCTTGACCGTGCTTTCACTGACGTCGAGTTCGCGCGCGATGACCTTGTTGCTGGCGCCGCGCGCCAGGCACTGCACGATCTGGCGTTCGCGCGCGGTCAGGCGATGGCGCTCGGCCTGGCCGGCCGGCGCCTGCGCCGCCAGGTTGGCCTGATCGCGGAACTGGGCCACCAGCTTGGCCGTCATGCTTTCGGCGATCACGGGCGCGCCGCCGGCGGCGCGCCGCACCGCGGCGGTCAGGGCCTCGGCATCGATGTTCTTGAGCAGGTAGCCGCGCGCGCCATCGCGCAGCGCCTGGCCGAGTTCGTCGGCCTCTTCCGAGACCGTCAGGATGATGACCGCACAGGACGGCAAATCCTGCGTCAGCAGCTGCAGCGTCTCCAGCCCCGACAGGCCCGGCATGTTCAGGTCCAGCAGCACCACGTCGGGCTTGAGTTCCTTGGCGCGCTTGAGGCCCTCGACGCCGTCGCCGGCCTCGGCCACGATCTCGAAATCGGGTTGGCGCTGCAGCAGCAGGCGCATGCCCGAGCGGAACAGGGTATGGTCGTCGACGAGCAGGATACGGATAGGCATGGTCTTGAAAGGTCAGGCGGCCTGGCGCTCGGCCCCGGGCAGGGTCAGCGCGATGCGCGTGCCGCCGCCGGGCCGGGACTTCATTGTAATCAAGGCATGCATCCGGGCGGCGCGTTCGCGCATGATGTGCAGGCCGATGTGCGCCTCGCCACGCTGGCCCACTTCGTCCGGATCGTAGCCCTGGCCGTTGTCGGCGATCAGCAGATTGAAATCGCGGTCGTTGCGCACCACCACGTCGACCCGGTCGGCCTCGGAGTGCTTGCGCACGTTGGACAACGCTTCCTGCAGGATGAACAGCACCTGCAATTGCTGTTCCGGCGCCAGCGGCGCGCCCAAGCCCTGGCTGAAGGCCAGTTCGGTGCGCACGCCGGTCTGGCGGCGAAAGCGCTCGACCGTGTCCTCGATGGCGGTCTTCAGGTCGCCCTGGCCCAGCTTGTCGCGGAAATTGGTCAGCAGTTCGCGCACGTCCTTGTAGCTTTCATCCACGCCGGTGCGCAGCAGCGGCAGGATTTCCTCGACCTCGGCCTGGTCGCCGCGCTTGACCGCGGCGTCCAGCAACTGCAATTGCAGGTTGAGGAAGTTCAGCCCCTGCGCCAGGCTGTCGTGCAGGCCCTGCGCCACCAGGCCGCGCTCCTGCACCACCGCCAATTGGCGCGCCTGGGCCCCCAGGCGGCGGTTGTCCAGCGCCACGCCCAGGTGTTGGCCCAGGGTTTCCAGCAACTGCGATTCGGACGCGGTCAGCTTGCGCGGCTGGCGAAAATGCAGGGAGTACGAACCCAGCACCTCGTCGCGCGTGACGATGCGGAACACGGCCACGCTGGCGAAGCCGTCGCGCTGGCAGTTCAGGTCCGTCGGCGCGGCCGCCTGGCGCAGGTCCTGGATCACGATGACGCCGGCCTGGCGGGTGGCCACGCCGCAATAGCAGTCGTCGACCCGCATGCAATGCTCGGATTCGACCAGATCTTCGGACAACCCCACCGACACCACCAGGTTGAGCTTTTCGTTGTCGGGGTCGAGCGCGCGGATGCTGCCGCCCTCGGCGTCGAATTGCAGCATGACGCGCCGCAGGAAGCCCTGGCACATCGCCTCGATATCGCTGGGCTGGTTCAGGAATGCCGCCATGTCGTACAGCGCGCCGATGTCGCGGTTCTGCGCCGCGAGCTGGGCGGTCTTTTCGCCCACGCGTTGTTCCAGCCCCGCGTACAGGCTCTGCAATTCATCGGCCATGCGGTTGAAGCCGCGCGCCAGCACGCCGAATTCGTCCTGGCTCTCGACTGGCAGGCGGGTGCTGAATTCGCGCGCCGCCATGCGTTGCAGGCCGTCGCGCAGGCGCAGCACCGGCGCAATGATCCACAGGTACAGCAGGTAGATCATGGCCAGGGTGCCGGCGCTGGCGATGGCCGCCAGCACGCCCTGGGACAGCCGCAGCGAGGTGGTCTTGCCGGCGTTGTCCTGTTCGATCATGCGCACCAGCTCGTCGGCGCGGGCGACGAAATCGGGCAGCGTCCGCAGATACTCGGCGGCATCCGCGCGGTCGATGGCGCGCAGCGCCGCCGGCCGCATGATGTCGCGCCAGTAGTCGGCCACGCCCACCCAGTGCTGGCGGATGAGCGGGTCGTTGGGAATGAACAGCGGCCGCGCCGGATTGCCGCGCGCCAGGCGGGCGATGGTGTCGTCCATCAGCCGCACCTGTTCCTCGGTGCGCGCCTGGCGGCCGGCCTCGGGCCGCATCAGCTCGACCGCGACGCGGTTGGCGCGCATGCGCAGGCTGCCAGTGTCGTTGATGGCCGCGCCGGCCCCTTCCAACTGCCACGACAGCCACAGCGTCAGGCCGATCATGCCCAGCACCACGATCAGCGCCGCCAGCGAACTGGCGACGATGCGGGTGGACAGCCGGTGGCGCGGCGACGGCAGCGCCTGGGCGTCAGCGGAGGGATCGGGCATGGTCATCGGCAAGGCTGGCGGGTGGGCGGGCGCGACGGCTCAAGTGTAATCTCTTCGCTCAGCCCCGCCCCAGCGCGCGGACGATGAAATCCGCCACCGCCGCCGGATCGTTCAGCGGCAGGCAAGGCAGATCCGTGTCCAGCGCCGCGTCGGTCACGATGGCCAGGAAACCGCCGTCCTCGGCATGCAGCGGCGGCTTGCCCAGTGCCGGGCGGTAGACCTCGATACGGGGAATGGCGGCCTGCTTGAAGCCCTCCACCAGCACCAGGTCGGCCGGCGCCAGGCGGGCAACCTGCTCTTGCAGCGACGGTTCGGACGCCCCGCGCAGCTCGTGCACGATGGCGTAGCGGAACGGCGACGCCACCATCACCTCCTGCGCCCCGGCCTGGCGAAAGCGCGCGCTGTCCTTGCCCGGCGGCTCCATCTCGAAGTCGTGGTGGCTGTGCTTGATGACGCTGACCTTCAGGCCGCGCGCGCCGAGCAGCGGCAGCATGGCCTCGATCAGGGTGGTCTTGCCGCTGCCTGAGCGGCCGGCGATGCCGAAAACGGGGGTCATGCGGGCTCCGTGAACAAGGGACAGACGATGGGCAGGAACGCGTCCGCCCGCGCCGAGTATGCCAGCAAAGCGCCCGCCACCAGGTCGAAGTACCAGCCATGCAGGGTCAGGTCGCCAGCCTGCAGGCGCCGCCGCACGCACGGCAGCGCCTCCAGGTTGCGCAGCGAGATCAGGATGGATGCCTGTTCGCAGGCGCGCCGGTGGTCCGTCAGCGGCGCGGCCGGCATCTGGCTCAACACCTGCTGGCGCGCCGGTTCGGCGATATCCATCCAGCGGTTCAGGTAGTCCGGTTCTCCATCGGCGCGCGCCGGCCGTTCCATCAGCGCGCGGATGCCGCCGCACTGGGCATGGCCCAGCACGATGATGCGGCTGACCTTGAGCTGCTCGACCGCGAACTGGATCGCCGCCAGTACGCCGTGGTGGCCCTGGTCGCGGTCGGGCGGCGGCACCAGGTTGGCGACATTGCGCACGGTGAAGATGTCGCCCGGGTCGCAGCCCAGCAGCATGGCCGGATCGACCCGCGAATCGCAGCAGCCCACCAGCAGCGTGCTGGGGTGCTGGCCGTCGCGCAGGTTGCGGTACAACGACGGCGCCGCTTCGTAGTATTGATGCTGGAAGCGCTGGAAGCCGTCCACCAGCCGTTCGATGTCGCGCATGGTTCAGCCTCCGGTCTGCGACATGAAACGCACGATGCGTTCGGGCCGGGTGGTGAATTCGTGGCGTTCCGGCTTGGCGGCGATGCCGGCGCGGATCGCCTGTTCCAGTTCGGCGTCGCTGGCGCCGTCGCGCAGCAGCCGCCCCAGCGGCACCTGGTCTTCCTGGCCCAGGCACAGGTACAGGGTGCCGTCCACCCCCAGCCGCACGCGGTTGCAGGCGGCGCAGAAGTGCCGCGACATGGGCGTGATGACGCCCAATGCCGGCGCGCCGCTGCCGGTGCCCCAGTAGCGCGCCGGGCCCGCGCCCTGCCCCGCCAGCGACGGCATCAGGCCGGCGTCGGCCGCCAGCCGCGCACCCAGGGCGCCAAGGTCCGCGTGGACATAGCGGCGGCCGCAATCGCCCACCGGCATCGGTTCGATCAGGCGCAGGATGAAGCCCTGCGCCAGCGCGTAGTCCAGCAGCCGGCGCACGTCGGCCTCGGGCGTGGCGGCATGCACCACGCTATTGAGCTTGATCGGCGCGAAACCGGCGTTGCGCGCGGCGCGCAGGCCCGCCAGCACCGCATCGAGGCAGTCGCGGCCGGTGATGCGGCCGAAGGAGGCCGCGTCCAGCGTGTCCAGGCTGATATTCAGGCGGTCCACGCCCGCCGCGCGTAAGGCCGAGGCATGGCGCGCCAATTGGGTCCCATTGGTCGACAGCGACAGATCATCCACCGCTGGCAGCGCGGCGATCGCGGCTGCCAGATCGGCCACTCCCCGGCGCAGCAGCGGCTCGCCGCCCGTCAGCCGCACGCGGCGCACACCCAGGCCGGCGAACAAGCCCACCACGCGCGCCATTTCGTCATGGCGCAGCCAGTTGGCGGGCTCCTCGAAGCCCTTGAAGTGCTTGGGCATGCAATAACCGCAGCGCAGGTCGCAGCGGTCCGTCACGGACACCCGCAGGTAATCGATGCGGCGGCCAAAGCCGTCGACCAATCCTCCAGGCGCGGCGGACACGGCGCGCTGGCGGGCGGCCGGCGCCGCCGCCACGGCGGGAGCGGGTGTCATGACGGGCTCCCGAACACCCGGTCGTCCTCGGCCGCGCCCAGGTCGATGCCGCGCACATCGGCGCGTGCCACCAATAATTTGGCGTATTGGCGCCAGGCGGTGTCGCGGCTGGCGGCGGCCAGGGCCGAGGCGATCGATTCGCGCACCTGCTCGAAGGGCAGCAGGCGCCCTTCAATGCGCCGCGTCACGCGCACGATGTGCAACCCGTGGCGGGTTTCCAGCACCTGCGGCAGCAGACCGCCGGCCGGCAGGGCGAACACGGCCTTCTCGAATTCGGGCACGGTGTCGCCGCGCCCCAGTTGGCCCAGGTTGCCGCCTACCGCCGCCGACGGGCAGTTGGACTGGCGCCGCGCGACCTCGGCGAAGCCGGAGGGATCGGCCAGCAGGTCGGCCAGCACCGCGCCGGCGTGGGCCCGCAGCATGTCCAGGTTGACCCCGGGGGTGACCTGGAACAGGATGTGGTCGGCCTCGATCAGCTCGCCCACGATGAAGCGCTGCGGATTGGCCTGGTAGTAGCGGCGGCAGGCGGCCTCGTCAGCCTCGGGCGCCAGCGCGTGGCGTTCCAGCAGGACGCCGATGGCGTCGTCTTCCGAAGCGAGATCCAACCCCTGCCGCGCGGCCTCGTCCCGCAGCACCCGGCGCAGCACCAGCGCGGTGGTGGCGGCGCGCATCGGGTTGGGCGCGTCCGCGTGCAGCGGCAATTCTTGTTCCATGTCGGCGTCGGTCAGTTCGACGCCATTGATGGTCACAGGCATGTCGAGCTCCTTGCCGCTCAGCGCGGCCGCACCAGTTGCCAGGCCCGGCCCAGGTAGCCCAGCGACGCGAAGCCGCTCCAGACGTGCACCAGGCGGGTGAACGGGAAGATCACAAACAGCGTCAGGCCCATGAACAAATGCGCCTTGAACAGCGTCGGCACCTCGGCCACGAAGTCGGCGGCGCCACTGCGGAAGGTGACGATGTGCTGCGCCCAGTGCATCAGGCGCACCATCATCTCGCCGTCCATGTGGCCGGCAGACAGCGCGATGGTCGACAGGCCCAGCAGCAGCGTCGCCAGGATCCAACCCAGCAACAGCTTGTCGCCGGGCCGGGTGGTCTTGCGGATGCGCGGGTCGCTCAGGCGGCGGTGGATCAGGATCAGCAGGCCGATCAGGCACAGCCCCCCCATGACGCCGCCGGCCACCATGGCCACCGTCTGCTTGAGCGTGTGCGACACGCCCAGCGTGTCCCACACCGCCACCGGAGTCAGCAAGCCGACCAGGTGGCCGAAGAACAGACCCAGGATGCCGACGTGGAACAGGATGTTGCCCAGCCGCAGCTGGCCGCGGTGCAGCAATTGCGAGCTGTCGGTCTTCCAGGTGTACTGCTCGCGCTCAAAGCGCGCCAGGCTGCCCAGCAGGAACACCGTCAGGGCGATGTAGGGATAGATGCCGAAGAAGAACTGGTTCAGGGAATTCATGATGCGTTTCCTGGAAATTAGCGGGTGACCGGCGCCCGGGGATAGAAGCGCACGGCCTGCGCGCCGTCGCCCGAGAACGGGCGCAGCAGCGGTTCGACGCCGTCGGCGCCGGCGCCGAAGGTCTCCATGGCTTCGTCCATGTCGCGCACCGGCGGCGCGTTCTGCTCGCGTGGCGTGACCCGCGACAGCCCGCGCAGCACGACGAAGACGCTGGCGTAGGGGCTCTCGTTGCGCGCCAGGCGCGCGCCGATGGCGGCCAGCACGTGGATGGCGTCGTCCAGCAGGTCCTGCGCCACGGCCGGGTCGATCACGCCCAGGAACTCCAGGAACAGCGGCACGTGGTCCGGCAGTTCCGACACCACCGGCTCGAAGCCGTGTTGGCGGTAGGTCTCGAGCAGGTCGACCATGGCCTGGCCGCGGTCGCGGCTTTCGCCATGCACGTGTTCGAACAGGTGCAGCGAATGGGCGCGGTTGCGGTCGAAGGTGGCGACGTAGGCTTCCTGCAGCGCGATCAGGTCCTGGCTGGCCAGGTGGCCGACCAGCGGTTGCAGGGTCTCCTCGGCTTCCGGATAGGCGGCCAGCGCGGCCTCGACCTCGGTCAGGGCGTCCAGCAGTTCCTGTTCGGGGTAGCAGAGCAGCGCGGAAAGCAGGCGATAGAGGCTCATGGTGTTCTCCCGTCTCAGGCCGCGGCCTTCTTGCGCGACTTCGGCATGTCGATGAAGATCTCGCTGCCCTGCGGCTTGCGGCCGAACAGCGTGCCTTCCGAGACGCCGCCCGAGCAGCCGTTGCCGAAGGTGAAGCCGCAGCTGCCCTTCTCGTTGAAGCTGTCCTCGACGATTTCCTTGTGGCTGCTGGGCACCACGAAGCGGTCCTCGTAGTCGGCAATCGCCATGACGCGGTACATGTCCTGCACGGTTTCTTCCGACAGGCCGACCTGCTCCAGCAGGGCCGTATCGCGCTCGCCATGCACGGTCTCGGCGCGCTTGTAGGCGCGCATCGCCAGCATCCGCTCCAGCGCCTGCAGCACCGGGGCTTCCTTGCCCGCCGTCAGCAGGTTGGCCAGGTAGCGCACCGGGATGCGCAGGCTGGCCACGTCCGGGATCATGGCGCTCTTGCCCAGCGTGCGCTGCGGCATCTTGCCGGCCTCGGCCGCGGTCTGGATCGGCGACAGCGGCGGGATGTACCAGACCATCGGCAGCGTGCGGTATTCCGGATGCAGCGGGAAGGCGACGCGCCACTCCACCGCCATCCTGTAGACCGGCGACTGGCGCGCGGCTTCCAGCCAGGATTCCGGGATGCCCTGCTCGCGCGCCGCGGCGATCACCTCGGGCGAATGCGGGTCCAGGAACAGGTCCAGCTGCGACTCGTACAGGTCCTGCTCGTTGCTGACGGCGGCGGCGCGCTCGATCTGGTCGGCGTCGTACAGCATGACGCCCAGGTAGCGGATGCGGCCGACGCAGGTCTCCGAACACACGGTCGGCTGGCCGGCCTCGATGCGCGGATAGCAGAAGGTGCACTTCTCGGCCTTGCCGCTGTGCCAGTTGTAGTAGATCTTCTTGTACGGGCAGCCCGAGATGCACATGCGCCAGCCGCGGCACTTGTCCTGGTCGACCAGCACGATGCCGTCGTCCTCGCGCTTGTAGATCGAGCCCGACGGGCAACTGGCGACACAGGCCGGGTTCAGGCAGTGTTCGCACAGGCGCGGCAGGTACATCATGAAGGTGTTCTCGAAGGTCGAGTACATCTCCTTCTGCACGCCCTCGAACAGGGCGTCGCGGCTGCGCGCGGCGAATTCGCCGCCCAGGTCGTCTTCCCAGTTCGGACCCCAGACGATCTTGTCCATCTTCTTGCCGGTCAGCACCGACACCGGGCGCGCCGTCGGCGGCGTCTGCGACAGCGGCGCGTTCTTCAGGTGCTCGTAGTCGAAGGTGAACGGCTCGTAATAGTCGTCGATCTGCGGCAGGTTCGGGTTGGCGAACAGGTTGGCCAGGATGCGCAGCTTGCCGCCCTGGCGCGGTTCCAGCTTGCCCGCCGCCGTGCGGCGCCAGCCGCCCTGCCATTTCTCCTGGTTCTCCCATTCCTTGGGATAGCCGATGCCGGGCTTGGTCTCGACGTTGTTGAACCAGGCGTACTCGACGCCGTCGCGGCTGGTCCAGACGTTCTTGCAGGTGACCGAGCAAGTGTGGCAGCCGATGCACTTGTCCAGATTCAGCACCATGCCGATTTGGGCGCGTATCCTCATGATTGCTTCTCTTCCTGTTGCGTTTGGGCGGCGGGATCCTCGACCAGCGGGCCTTCCAGCCAGTCCACCTTCTTCATCTTGCGCAGCACCACGAATTCGTCGCGGTTGGCGCCCACGGTGCCGTAATAGTTGAAGCCGTAGGCCTGCTGGGCGTAGCCGCCGATCATGTGGGTCGGCTTGAGCACGGTGCGCGTCACCGAGTTGTGGATGCCGCCGCGCTTGCCGCTGGTTTCCGCGCCCGGCACGTTCACGATCTTTTCCTGGGCGTGGTACATCAGGCACATGCCGACCGGCACGCGCTGGCTCACCACGACGCGCGCGGTCAGCGTGCCGTTGACGTTGAACACCTCGACCCAGTCGTTGTCGACCAGCCCGGCCTGCTTGGCCTCGGCCTCGGAGATCCACACGTGGGGCCCGCCGCGGCTCAGCGTCAGCATGCGCAGGTTGTCGGAATAGGTGCTGTGGATGCCCCACTTCTGGTGCGGCGTCAGCCAGTTCAGCACCAGCTCCTTCTCACCGTTGGGATAGCGGCCCAGCATCGGCGCCACGGTCTTGGTGTCGATCGCCGGCTTGTAGACGCACGAACCCTCGCCGAAATCCAGCATCCAGCGGTGGTCCTGGTAGAACTGCTGGCGGCCGGTCAGGGTGCGCCATGGGATCAGCTCGTGCACGTTGGTGTAGCCGGCGTTGTAGCTGACCTCTTCGCTTTCCAGGCCCGACCAGGTCGGCGCCGAGATGATCTTGCGCGGCTGCGCCTGGATGTCGCGAAAGCGGATCTTGTCGTGCTCGCGGCCCACCGCCAGGTGGGTGTGGTCGCGGCCGGTGATCTTGCCCAGCGCCTCCCAGGCCTTGACCGACACGTGGCCATTGGTCTCGGGCGCGAAGGTCAGGATCATTTCGGCGGCGTCGATGGCGCTGTCCAGCCTCGGCCGGCCCTGGCTCACGCCCGCTTCGGCCACGCGCTCGTTGATGCCGGCCAGTTCGCCCACTTCGTGCTCGGTGTTCCAGTTGATGCCCTTGCCGCCGTTGCCCAGCTTGTCCAGCAGCGGACCGACCGAGGTGAACTTGCGGTAGATGTCGTTGTAGTCGCGCTCGACCACGGTCATGTTGGGCGCGGTCTTGCCCGGCACCAGGTCGCATTCGCCCAGCTTCCAGTCCTTGGGTTCGAAGGCCTGCCCCAGTTCCCCCGGGGTGTCGTGCATCAGCGGCGTCAGCACCAGGTCGCGGCGCTTGCCCAGGTAGGGGCCGCCGATGTCGCTGAACTTCCTGGCCAGCAGCTTGTAGATCTCCCAGTCGGTCTTGCTTTCCCAGAGCGGCTGCACAGCTTCGCTCAGCGGGTGGATGAAGGGGTGCATGTCGGACGTGTTGAGGTCGTCCTTCTCGTACCAGGTGGCCGTCGGCAGCACGATGTCGCCGTACAGGCAGGTGGTGCTCATGCGGAAGTCCAGCACCGTCAGCAGGTCGAGCTTGCCCTCGGCCGCGTCTTCCTGGTAGGTGACTTCGACCGGCTTGATGGCGTCGGCCTCGTCGCCGAACACCGCGTTCTGCGTGCCCAGCAGGTACTTCAGGAAGTACTCGTGGCCCTTGCCGCTGGAGCCCAGGATGTTGGAGCGCCACACGAACATGTTGCGCGGGAAGTTGGCGGGATCGTCCGGGTCTTCGCAGGACATGCGCAGTTCGCCGGACTTGAGCTGCTCGACGGCGTGGGCCACCGGGTCCTTGCCGGCGGCTTCGGCCTGCGCGGTCAGGTCCAGCGGATTGGTGCGCAGCTGCGGCGCCGACGGCAGCCAGCCCATGCGCTCGGCGCGGGCGTTCAGGTCGATCATGCTGAGGTCGCCATAGCGGCCGCGGTCGGCGGTCGGGCCAAGCACTTCCTGTACGTTGAGCTTTTCATGGCGCCACTGACTGGTATGGGCGTAGAAGAACGAGGTGCCGTTCATCTGGCGCGGCGGGCGCGCCCAGTCGGAGGCGAACGCCAGCGGCGCCCAGCCGAACTGCGGGCGCAGCTTTTCCTGACCCACGTAATGGGCCCAGCCGCCGCCGCTCTTGCCGACGCAGCCGCACATCATCAGCATGTTGATGATGCCGCGGTAGATCATGTCCATGTGATACCAGTGGTTCAGGCCGGCGCCGACGATGACCATCGACTTGCCTTCGGTATCGTGGGCGTTCTGGGCGAACTCGCGCGCCACCTGGATCACCTGCGCGCGCGGCACGCCGGTGTGCTTTTCCTGCCAGGCCGGGGTGTAGGGCACGTCGTCGTCATAGGACGTGGCCACGTTGCCGCCGCCCAGGCCGCGATCCAGGCCGTAGTTGGCCATCTGCAGGTCGTACACCGTGGCCGCCAGGGCCTCGCTGCCATCGGCCAGGCGGATGCGGCGCACCGGCACATTGCGCACCAGCAGTTCGTCGTGCTCGGCGCCGAAGTACGGGAAGCCCACGCCGACCACGGCATCGGCGCCGTCCAGCAGGCTCAGGCGCGGCTCGATGGCGCGGCCGCTGCCGCCGTCGCGCGCTTCCAGGTTCCAGCGGCCGACCTTCTCGCCGCCGTTGACCGCGCCCTCGCCCCAGCGAAAGCCGATGCTGCCGTTGGGCGCCACCAGGTCGCCGCTGGTGTCGTCGAATACCAGCGTCTTCCAGTCGGGGTTGTTCTGCTCGCCCAGCGCGCCGTCAAGCTGCGAGGCGCGCAGGAAATGGTCGGGCGCATAAAAGCCGTCGCGCTCCTTGAGCAGCACCAGCATCGGCATGTCGGTGTAGCGGCGCACGTAGTCGCGGAAATAGGCCGAGGCGCCCGACAGGTGGAATTCCTTGAGGATGACGTGGCCCATGGCCATCGCCAGCGCGGCGTCGGTGCCCTGCTTGGGCGCCAGCCAGATGTCGCCGAACTTGACCATTTCGCCGAAGTCGCTGGACACCGCCACCGTCTTGGTGCCCTTGTAGCGAACCTCGGTGTAGAAGTGGGCGTCGGGCGTGCGGGTCTGGGGCACGTTCGAGCCCCACACCATCAGGTAGGTCGAGTTGTACCAGTCGGCCGATTCCGGCACGTCGGTCTGCTCGCCCCAGATCTGCGGGCTGGCCGGCGGCAGGTCGCAATACCAGTCATAGAAGCTCAGGCAGGCGCCGCCCAGCAGGCTCAGGTAGCGGGCGCCGGCGGCGTAGCTGACCATCGACATGGCGGGAATCGGCGAAAAGCCGATCAGGCGGTCGGGGCCGAACTTCTTGATGGTGTAGGCGTTGGCGGCGGCGATCATCTCGGTCGCCGTGTCCCAGTCCGTGCGCACGAAGCCGCCCAGGCCGCGCACCGACTTGTAGCGCCTGGCGCGCGCCGGGTCCTGGCTGATCCATTCCCAGGCCGCGATCGGGTCCATGGTCTTGCGCGCCTCGCGCCACATTTCCATCAGGCGGCCGCGCATCATCGGGTACTTCACGCGCTGCGCCGAATACACGTACCAGCTATAGGACGCGCCACGCGGACAGCCGCGCGGCTCGTGGTTGGGCAGGTCCGGGCGGGTGCGCGGGTAGTCGGTCTGCTGGGTCTCCCAGGTGATCAGGCCGTTCTTGACGTAGACCTTCCACGAGCACGAGCCGGTGCAGTTGACCCCGTGGGTCGAGCGCACCACCTTGTCGTGCTGCCAGCGGGCGCGATAGGCGTTTTCCCACTTGCGGTCTTCATTGACCACTGCCCCGTGACCGTCCGCGTAGGTGGATTTCACCCGCGACATGAACTTCAACCGGTCCAGAAAATGACTCATTGCGTTTCTCCAAGAGCGCCGGCCCCGCCGGCGCGTACTGCAATCCGTGCTGTCAAAATCACTTTAGTGGTCGCCCGCCGCGCCGACCATTCGCCGGTGGCACAGGGCGGGCGCGGCAGAGTGACTAGTCACCCCGGCCAGCCCCGCTTCAGCAGGGCACCGGCGCGTTGCGGCGCGCGTAGTACCACCAGGTGATCAGCACGCAGGTGGCGTAGAAGCCGATGAAGCAATACAGGGCCGCCTGGGCGCTGCCGGTCAGCTCCAGCGAGGTGCCGAAGCTGCGCGGGATGAAAAAGCCGCCATAGGCGCCGATGGCGCCGGAAAAGCCCAGCACCGCGGCCGATTCGCGCGCCGCGTCGGTCAGCGCCTGCTTCTGCGCGGCCGCGCCCTTGCCTTGCGCGGCCTGGGTGCGCTCGCGCAGGAAGATCACCGGGATCATGCGGAAGGTCGAGCCGTTGCCCACGCCGGTCAGCGCGAACAGCACGATGAACATGGCCAGGAAGCCGTTGAAGTCGCCGCCCTGCCCGTTCAGCGGCAGGAACATCATCACGCCCAGCACCGCGGCGATCATGCCGACGAAGGTGAACAGCGTGACGCGGGCGCCGCCCAGCTTGTCCGAGACCCAGCCGCCCACCGGCCGGGTCAGCGAGCCCACCAGCGGGCCCAGGAAGGCATAGGTGGTCGGGTCGACCTGCGGGAACAACGTCTTGGTCAGCATGGCAAAGCCCGCCGAGAAGCCGATGAACGAGCCGAAGGTGCCCACGTACAGCCAGCACATCAGCCAGTTGTGCTTGCGCTTGAAGATCACCGCCTGGTCGGCGAACGAGGCGCGCGCGTCGGCGATGTCGTTCATGCCGAACCACGCCGCCAGCGAGGCCAGCGCGATGGGAATGACCCAGATGAAGCCGGCGTTCTGCAGCCACAGGCTGCGCTGGACGCCGCCGGCGGTAATCGTCTGCGGCTCGCCGCCAAGGGCGCCGAACACGCCCATCGAGATCACCACCGGCACCACGAACTGCACCAGCGACACGCCCAGGTTGCCGATGCCCGCGTTAAGGCCCGTGGCCAGGCCCTTCTTGTCCTTGGGAAAGAAGAAGCTGATGTTGGCCATGCTGGAGCTGAAGTTGCCGCCCCCCAGGCCGCACAGCAGCGCCAGGATCAGCAGCGTCGGGAACGAGGTGGTCGGGTCGCGCAGCGCGAAGCCCATGCCCAGCGCCGGGATCAGCAGCGAGGCGGTCGAGATCGCGGTCCATTTGCGGCCGCCGAACACCGGCACCAGGAACGAATAGAAGATGCGCAGCGTGGCGCCCGACAGCGCCGGCAGCGCGGTCAGCCAGAACATCTGGTTCTTGGACAGCATGAAGCCGGCGCGGTCGAGATTGACCACCACCACGCTCCACAGCATCCAGATGCTGAACGCCAGCATCAGCGCGGGAATGGAAATCCACAGGTTGCGGTTGGCGATGCGGGCGCCGGTCTGTTGCCAGAAGCCGGGGTTTTCCGGCTCCCAGCGCGCCAGGACATGGGAAGACATAGGGTTCTCCGGTTGGGTCAGGGGTCAGGCGGCTTGCCGCCGCGCGATGGCGGCGCTTTCGGGCCGGAAACTGAAATGCATGAAGATGAGCGAGACGCAGACCGTGCCGTACAGCAGCATGAAGGCGCTGGAGCGCACGCCGGTCAGGTCGAGCAGCACGCCGAACAGGATCGGCAGGATGAAGCCGCCCAGGCCGCCGGCCAGGCCGACGATGCCCGAGACCGCGCCGATGTTCTGGCCGAACTCATCCGAGATGAACTTGAAGACCGAGGCCTTGCCGATCGCCATGGCGATGCCGACGATGAACAGCAGGATGGTGAAACTGGTCGGACCCAGGGCGATGTCGAACTGGCGCGGGCCGCCGGTGGTCATGACGGTGAAATGGGTCTGCGGATAGCTCAGGATGAAGAACGCCACCCAGCACACCCACATCACCCACCAGGTGGTCTTGTAGGCGCCGTAGCGGTCCGAGATCCAGCCGCCCATGGCACGCAGCACGCCGCCCGGCAGCGAGAAGCACGCGGCCAGCAGCGCCGCCAGCTTCATGTCGAAACCGTATTCGCCGATGTAGTACTTGGTCATCCAGAGCGCCAGCGCCACGTAGCCGCCGAACACCACCGAGTAGTACTGGCAGTAGCGCCACACGCGCGGGTCTTTCAGCATCGCGAACTGGGCGCGCAGCGAAGCGCCGCCGGCCACGCGGTGCGACGGGTCCGAGGCCGAGAACAGCCAGAACAGGATCGCCGTCACCAGCAAGGCCACCGCGTAGACCTGCGGCACGATAACCCAGGCGCCGCCGGCGGCGGCGATCAGCGCCGGCGCCACGAACTTGGTGATGGCCGAGCCCGAATTGCCGGCGCCGAACACGCCCATGGCCAGGCCCTGCTTGTTGCGCGGAAACCAGCGCGCCACGTAGGGCGTGCCGACCGAGAACGAGCCGCCGGTCAGGCCCACGAACAGCGCCAGCACCAGGAACTGCCAGTACTCGGTGGCATAGGACAGCAGCCAGATCGGCGCCACCGCCAGCAGCATCAGCACGAAGAACACCGGGCGGCCGCCGTAGCGGTCGGTCCAGATGCCCAGCGGCACGCGCACCAGAGAGCCGGTCAGCACCGGCATGGCGGCCAGCAGGCCGAATTCGGTCTCGGACAGGCCGAGCTGTGTCTTGATGGGAATGCCCAGCACCGCGAAGATCATCCATACCGCGAAGCAGATGGTGAAGGCGAAGGTGCTGGATACCAGGACCCGCATGGGCGCGCTGGCCGAGGGGTGGGTTGATGCCATGGTGGTTCTCGCTTTTTTTGCACACGGAATTCGACAGCCCCAAGCCTAGGCATCCGCGCCTGCCGCCACCATTCGCCGGCCGACCATATCGGCGCCGCCGATGTGACTAGTCACCCCGGAAAAGCCGCCGCGTTTGCGCGGGATCAAATCCGCGAGATGGGCCGAAAGCGTCCGGTGGCGTTAATATGTATTTCAAATACACATTCAAGGCCGTTCCGCCGGCCACCCCTCAAAGGCCATCATGTCCACCCTGCTCACCCTGGAAGAACCCGCCGCCGACGGTGCCGCGCGGCCGAATTGGCGCGCCTTCACCGAAATGGGCTTTCGCCCGCTGTACCTGGCCGGCTGCGCCTGGGCGTTGTTGTCGGTGCTGTTGTGGGTGTTCGCGCCAGCCCGGCTGACCGGCGTGCTGACCGCCATGCCCTGGCACGCGCACGAGATGCTGTGGGGCTTCGTGGGCACCATCGCAGTGGGTTTCCTGATGACTGCCGGCGCCAACTGGACCGGCCGCAATCCGTTGCGTGGCGGTCCCCTGGCCGCGCTATGCGCCGTCTGGCTGGCGGCGCGCGGCGCCTACCTCGCGCCCGGCATGACGGCATTCACCGTCGCCGCCACGGCCGACCTGCTGTTCTTCCTGTGGGCGGCCGCCGCGCTGGCGCGCGCCGTCTGGAGCACGCGCAACCGCCGCAACTACGGCGTGCCGCTGCTGCTGCTGGCGCTGGCCGCGGCCCACGCGCTGTACCTGCGCGCCGCGCTGGCGGGCGACTACCTGGCGCTGATGCGCTACTTCAACACCGGCCTTTTGGTGATGGCGGTGCTGACGCTGCTGATCGCGCGCCGCGTGCTGCCGTTCTTCGCCAGGCGCGCCGTCGCCGGCCTGGAAATTCCCCCTCATACCCGCAGCGGTCATTGGCAGCTAGGGGCCGGCGTACTGGCGATTGCCTGCCTGCTGGCCGGCGCGCCCGGCGCCGCCGCGCTGTTGCTCGCGGTCAGCGGCGTCCTGGCGCTGGCGCAGTGGCTGGCCTGGAAGCCCTGGGCCGCGCGCCGCGTGCCGCTGCTGTGGATCCTGTACGTGGGCTACCTGGGCCTGGGCCTCGGCCTGCTGGCGGGCGCGGCGCAACTGGCCGGCTACGTGGCCCGGCCCGCCTGGCCGGCGCACGTCATCGGCGTGGCCGGGTTCTCGGTGCTGATCATCGGCATGGCCACGCGCACGGCGATGGGCCACCTGGGCCGGCCGCTGCGCGCCGACCGCAGCATGGTGCTGAGCTACGCCCTGGTGATCCTGGCGGCGCTGCTGCGCCTGGCCGCCCTGGTGCCGACCGGCGCCACGCTGGGACTGCTGCATGCGTCGGCCGGCGCCTGGGCGCTGGGATTCGGGCTGTACCTGTGGCGATTCTTCCCGTGGATGATCCGGCCGCGCGCCGACGCCGCGGCCAAGCCGGCCGCGCCGATGATGAAGATCGTGCCCGCCGGACCGCGCCGGGCGCCCTGAAATACGGGCCGCGCCAGCCTCAGCCGCGCGCTTCGCGCCGGCGGGTCGCGTCCAGTTGCTTCTTCATGGCCTTGAGCCAGGCCTTGAGCTGCTGCATGTCGACGAACTGCGACAGCTCGAACTCCAGCTCGCCGATGTATTCCTGCACGTCGGCGATTTCCGCCTCCAGGTCTTCCATCAGGTCGGCCGGGTCGATCGGCTGCTCCGGATCGAAGCGGTATTCGGCCTTGAAGTCGCGTTCGAACGCGGCCAGCTCGCGGTTGACGGCGGCCAGTTGCTCCCGCAGTACGGGAATGGCCAGCGCCAGCTTGTCTTCGGCCACGCCGTCCAGGCCATCCGGCCCCAGCGCCAGCAAGGCCTCGGCCTGCGCCAGCGCGTCCGGCGCGAACGTCGCGGCGGTGGCGGGCGCGTCTGCCTGGGCCTGCGCGGAGGCGGCCATCTCGGCCGCCTCGGCCTCGCGTTCCTCGGCCACTTCGGCGTCGATGTCGGAACCGCTGTGCTTGCGGTAGACCGCCTTCAGGCGCTCGATGTCGCATTCGGCCGGCGTGCCATCCAGCAGGATCGAGTACAGCGTCTCCTGCCCCAATTGCGCGGCGATCTCGCACACAAGCTGGCGTTCCGTCTTGGTCAGCTCCTTCTGCCTGGCGGCATGGTCGAAGCACAACACCAGCCTGGCCTTGAGCTCGATCTCGGTGACCTCCAGCGGCGCCAGCACCTCGGCATGCTTGCCCTGGTACTCGCGCGCCACGGTTTGCCACAACTGCAACGCGGCGCGGTCGGTGCGCAGCGCGTCGATCAGCGCGGCGGCGGAGGTATGTTCTTGCATGGATGAAACCCTATGAGCGGCCCGGCGCGCGCCGGGGCGGAAACTGGCTGAAAAACCGTATTATCCCCGTTCACAGCCCCTCGCCCCAGGCGCTGGCCAAACCCCGCAGCGCCACCGCCGGGTCGGCCGCCCGGGCCTGCTGGTCGCGCAGGCGGCAGACCTCCGGATCGCGCTCGAACAGGCCGCGCGCATGGACGCGGGCCAGCTCGGTCAAGCCCGCGGTCTTGGGCTGGCGGATCGCGGTGAAGGCGGCCAGCGCCGCCTCCAGGTCGCGCGGCCCGGCCGCCAGGCATTGGCCCAGGTGCCAGGCATCCTCCAGCGCCTGGCACGCGCCCTGGCCCGAGGTCGGCAACGGCGCGTGCGCGGCATCGCCCACCAGCAGCACATTGTCCCGATGCCAGACCGCCGGCGTGTCCAGGTCATGCACGGCGATCAGGCGCACGGCGTCGGCGGGCGTCGCCTGGATGAGGCGCGCGACCGGTTCGGCCCAGCCAGCGAAAATGCCGGCGACCTCCGCCCGCGCATCCGCCCCCTGCGTGGCGGCGGACAGCGGCCGGGTCTCGGCCCCCGCCCAATAGACCAGGTCCGGCCGCACCGCGACGCACCCGAAACGCTCACCAATCCCCCAATAGTCCCGGATGGCGATGTCATCGGCCAGGCCCGGTCCGGACGCCACGCCGATCCAGTTCACGAAGCCCTGATAGACCGGCGTGTTGTCGCCAACGACGAACCGACGCGCCACCGATTCCATGCGGCCATCCGCGCCGATCAGCAGATCCGGCCGGATGGCGGCGCCGTTGCCGAACCGCGCCGTGGCGCGGCCATCATCGCCCGGCTCGATCGCCACGGCGCGATGGCCGTAGTCGACCGCGATGCCGGCGCGCGCCGTGTGCGCCAGCAGCACGGCCAGCAGGTCGCGGCGCAGGATCGTATGGGTCGGGTAGCCCATCAGGCGATCCAGCGCCGTGATGTCGAGTCCGCCCAAGGCATTGCCCGCGGGGTCGTAGCGGCGCATCGCCACCGGCTTTCCCCCCAGCGCCGCGATGTCCGGCAGCAGGCCGAGCCGGTCGAGCACGCAGCCCGCATTGGGCCATAGCGTCACGCCGGCCCCCATCGTGGCGGGCGCGGCGCCGCGTTCGTAGACCCGCGGCCGGTGCCCCGACCGATGCAGCGCGAGCGCCACGCTCAGGCCGGCGATCCCGCCTCCCAGTATTCCGATATCCATGCTGAATCCTTGCTTCAAATTCCGCGTGCCGGCCCGACGCCGCGCACAGGATCCGCATCGTAGATTCCGCCGGGTACGAGAACTAGTATGGAAAAATGGGTTCTTTTCATATCACAAACGGGATAATCATGGGCCAGGCCCTGGATCTGAACAGCGTTCGCGTGTACGCGGCGGTGGTGGATGAACAGAGTTTCGCGGGCGCGGCGCGGCGGCTGGCCATGCCGTCATCGAACGTCAGCCGCCACGTCGCGGGACTGGAGCGGCGGCTGGGCGTGCGGCTGCTGGAACGCAGCACCCGCCACCTGCGCATGACCGAAGCCGGCCAGTTGCTGTACCAGCGGGCCAAGCCGCTGCTGGACAGCCTGGACGCCACGCAGGAGGAACTGGGCGCGGCCAGGCAGGAACTGCGCGGACCGCTACGCCTGTGCATGCCGGGCGAAGCGCCACGGCTGCTGGCCCCGATCCTGGCGGAATTCTGCGATCGCCACCCCGGCATCGATCTGGCCTGCGACACCCGCCTCGACGGCCTCGACGCCCTGCGCGAGGACGTCGATCTGTCGATCGTGTTCCATCGCGGCCGCCAGGACGACAGCAGCCTCATCACCCGTGAACTGGCCATCCTGCCCAGCCTCGTCGTCGCCGCGCCGGCGCTGCTGGCCCGCGTCGGCGCACCGCGCCAGGCGCGCCAGCTCAAGGCGCTGCCCTGCATCACCACCCTGAGCGCGCTCAAGGGCATGCCCTGGCAATTCGTGGACGCGGCCGGTGACATCGTCAAGGTGCCGGTGCGCAGCCGCTATCGCGTCAACAGCGGCGAACTGGCGCTGGTGGGCGCGCGCCAGGGCATCGGCTTCGCGATCCTGGCGGCCGCCTCATGCCAGGAAGACCTTGCCACCGGCCGCCTGCGCGAAGTGCCGCTGGACCTGCAACCCGCGCCGCTGCAATTGCTTGGCGTCTACAGCCACCGACAGTCGGTCAGCGCGCGGGCCCGGGCGCTGCTGGATCTGATCCAGCAGCGCCTGGCCGAGGCCGGCCTGGGCGCCAGCGGCAACTCCGACCACAGGAGGCCGCATCCAATCTGACGAAAAGCTGATACAAAAACGCTAATCATTATTATTCAGCTAGAATCCGTGCTGTCCCCAACTTACCCCCCGGCAGTACCGAGATGCCCTTGCCTTCTTCCACGGGCCCCGCTGTGTTGCGCCGGCGGCTGGCGCTGGCCGCCCTCCTGCCCGTGGCCGCGTTGGCCGGCTGGGCTATCTGGCGCTACGCCCTGCAAGGTCCACCCGCCGCCGCCATTCCCCGTTACGCCCAGCAACCGGTGGCCGTCGCCGTCGCCGCCGCGCGCCGCGGCCCGCTGCCGCGCGACCTGCACGCGCTGGGCACCATCACGCCGCTGGCGCAGGTGGTGCTGCGCAGCCAGGTGGACGGCCAGTTGCAACGCCTGCACTACACCGAAGGCCAGGCGGTCAGCCGCGGCCAGTTGCTGGCCGAGATCGATCCGCGCCCCTACCAGGCGGCGCTGGCGGCGGCCGAAGGCGAACTGGCGCGCGTCGAGGCGCTGCTCGGCAATGCCGAGATCGACCTGCGCCGCTACCGGCAACTGGCGCGCCAGGAAGCAGTGGCTGCGCAGCAACTGGATACCGCCGAGGCCCAGGTGCGCAGCTACGC